>JAYVKT010000460.1:0-4751 GCA_043768195.1 Chitinophagaceae bacterium
AATATTCTTAATAACAAATAGTTGGATCGGTAGTTCAGTTGGTTAGAATGCCGCCCTGTCACGGCGGAGGTCGCGGGTTCGAGTCCCGTCCGGTCCGCAAAAAATAAAATGACAGATGATTTGATGTCATTTTACTGCAACCAATTAATCCAAAAAACTGCCCGTTGAGAATTTTTTCACGGGCATTTTTTTTATTGACGTTAACAGAATAACCTGCCTTTGAGATAAGAAATCCCAAAACCCTGCGTTTAAACAATTATTGGTTAATGCCTGCTCACCATGCAGACAGGGTTAAAATGTAGTAATGAAGAAAAAATTCAAAGGGTTCTATCTTATCGTTTCCTCTTTTGTAATTGCTATCCTGCACCTGCCTTTTGCCTTTGCAAAGTCCGCAACGGGTACAAAACTGTTTTTTCATCCACCGGCTGATTCCGCCGCAAAAAACACCGTGTCTGCAGCACCGGTACTTCCTTCCGGAAGATCAGTATATGACAGCCTGCATCTTAGCCTGAAAGGACTGAGCCAGCAAGCATTTGATTTTGCAAAACAAGGGCTACAAAAATTAATAGAAGAAGGTAAGCTGCTCAACGATTCAATTATTTCCATTATTGATTTCAGCCAGCCAAGTAATCAAAAGAGGTTATTTGTACTGGATGTAAAAAACTACAAAATTCTTTTTAATACATTGGTGGCACATGGAAAAAATACCGGCCGTGAGTGGGCTACTTCTTTTTCCAATCAAAATGAATCTTATAAAAGCAGCCCGGGCTTTTATATTACCAAAGAAACATACGAAGGTAAAAATGGTTTTTCGCTGAAACTGGAAGGCGTTGAAAGAGGTATTAATGATAAGGCATTTGAAAGAGGTATTGTTATGCATGGCGCAAGTTATGTATGCAATGAGTATGTAAACTCGCAAGGTTACATTGGCCGCAGTCAGGGTTGCCCGGCTGTTCCTGTGGAGATAAACAGACCTATCATTAATACGATTAAAAACGGAACCTGCTTGTTTGTTTATCACCCGTCATACATCAACAGATCTTCTGTGCTGAACTAAGCAATTTGTTTATAACTCTCCTGCATCTCCATTTACCAATCTTTATCTTTGAGGATTAATAAATTAGTATGCTCAAGATTGGTGTTTTTGGTGCCGGACATTTGGGGAAATTTCATCTGAATAACTGGAAAGAGATCCCGGGCATAGAACTCGTTGGTTTCTATGATCCAAATGATGATACAGCAAATGCCGTTTCTGAAAAATACCAGATCCCCCGTTTTCTGGATGCCGGTTTGCTAATGGATATCTGTGATGCTATTGATGTAGTAGCCCCAACCACTTCACATTTCGAACTATGTGAAAAAGCCATCAAAAAAGGGAAACATGTTTTTGTGGAAAAGCCTCTGGCAAATACAATGGATGAGGCAAGACAGTTGGTGGAGCTGGCAAAAGAATCTGGTATCAAATTACAGGTGGGGCATGTAGAAAGATTTAACCCGGCTTTTCTTGCTATAAAAGACATGCAATTAAATCCCATGTTCATTGAAGTTCACCGGCTGGCACAATTTAATCCAAGAGGTACTGAAGTAAGTGTGATACTCGATTTAATGATTCATGATATTGACATTATCCTAAGTATTGTAAAAAGCGATGTAAAAACTATTTCAGCAAGCGGTGTGGGTGTGATGACAGAAACCCCGGATATTGCCAACGTAAGAATAGAATTTCATAATGGCTGTGTGGCCAATCTTACCTCAAGCCGCATCTCGATGAAGAAGATGCGGAAGATCCGTCTTTTTCAAAAAGATTCCTACATCGGTATTGATTTTCTAAACAAAAAAACAGAAATCATTAAGCTGAAAGAACCCCAGGATTCCAATGTGTTTGCATTTGATATAGAAACACCATCCGGAAAAAAGACAATTGCAATGGCAAACCCCATCGTGCCGGAAGTAAATGCTATCAAAAGGGAACTGGAAGAATTTAAAGACGCTATTCTTAATAACACCCGTACTGTTGTGTCCGAAATGGATGGGTTGATGGCAATGGATGTAGCCCATCAGATATTGGAGAAGATCGGTAACAATGTTATTACGCAATAATGAAATCTGGTAAACAAATACCTGTTGCCTGGTATGCTGCAGTTGATTATATCACCGCAGCTATAGCATGGTTATTTTTTTATTTTTTTCGTAGCAGTATGCTTAATGACAAAGGAGCCTATTCCATCAGTTATCAAAGCTGGTCATATATCCTGCTGGTAGTTCCGGCGGGATGGCTCATATTATATACCCTTGCCGGCACCTATAATCATCTTTATAAAAAATCAAGACTTGAAGAATTTACACTAACATTTATTTGCAGCCTCATTGGCAGTATCACACTTTTTATTGTATTTATTCTCAACGACCCCGGAAAAAGCAGTTCTTATTTCTATACAGCTTTTGGCATAATGCTGGGAATACACTTTACACTAACTTTCGCCGGACGATGGATCTTCCTAAATAAGCTGAAACGACAATTACTTTCCGGCCAGGTAAGATTTAACACCCTGATGGCCGGCAGCCAGGAAAATGCGATTCGCATCTATAAGCAAACAGAAAAGAACTTGCAGGACGGGGGTTACCGGTATGCTGGTTTTGTAACACCTGATAACAACGAAAAGAATGGTATCCATAAACTCATCCCCAAACTTGGAACACTTGATGAATTGGAAAAAATAATAGAAGCTGAAAATATCAAACTGGTAGTTCTGGCAATGGAAAAATCCGAACAACCGTTGCTGGAAGATATTATAAACCGCCTCAGTGAAAAAGATGTAGAAGTAAAAATTCAACCGAATACTCTTGATATCCTATCGGGTTCCGTTAAAACAAGTAATGTGATGGGCGCAGCCCTTATTGACCTGCAAACCGGCCTGATGCCTGAATGGCAGCAAAACATTAAACGGCTGGTTGATATTTTTGTTTCACTATTCGGGGGTCTTTTTTTATCGCCGCTTATATTATACACAGCCATTAGAATAAAACTGACTGGTACTGGACCAATATTTTTTTCGCAGGAAAGAGTTGGCTATAAAGGCAAGCCATTCCGGATGTATAAATTCCGGTCAATGATAAACGATGCTGAAAAAAATGGCCCTGCTCTTTCGTCTGATAATGACCCCCGCATTACCAGGTGGGGCAAAACAATGCGTAAATGGCGCATTGATGAACTGCCACAACTTTGGAATATTCTTATTGGCGAAATGAGCCTGGTAGGTCCAAGACCCGAACGCCGTTTCTATATTGACCAGATAATTACCCGGTATCCATATTATAAATACCTGCTAAAAGTAAAACCGGGACTCACCAGTTGGGGTATGGTACAGTTTGGCTATGCAGAAAATGTGGAGCAAATGGTAGAACGAAGCAAATATGACCTGCTGTATATCGAAAATATTTCAGTGGCACTCGATTTCAAGATAATGATTCATACGCTGCGGATTATCTTTAAAGGGAAGGGGAAGTAATCAATTGGCCCCCCGTAATTATCAGGATAATCTTTATTTTTGGTAAAACTATATCCCATTGAAGAAATTTCTTGTACTGTTGGGGACTAATTGCATACTGGTTACTACATACTGCCAACTGAGCTACTGGCAACAACAGGTCAACTACACTATAGATGTATCGTTAAACGACAAGGAACATACATTAGATGGTTTTGAAAAGATTGAATACACGAACAATTCCCCTGACACACTCAAATTCATTTGGTTTCATCTATGGCCTAATGCTAACAAGAATGACAAAACAGCCTTCTCTGATCAGATGCTGGAAAACGGCAGTACCAAATTCTATTTTTCTGATAAGGAACAGAAGGGCTATATCAACCGGCTCGACTTTAAGATTAACAACGTAACAGCAGCTACTGAAGATCATCCGCAGCATATTGATATTATAAAAATAATTTTACCTGCTACTCTGCCTCCCGCACAAAAAATAATTATCACTACCCCTTTTCATGTGAAGCTCCCTTATAATTTTTCAAGAGGCGGACATGATGGACAAAGCTATCAGGCCACGCAATGGTATCCCAAACCTGCAGTGTATGATAATAAAGGCTGGCACCCGATGCCTTATCTTGACCAGGGAGAATTTTACAGTGAGTTCGGAACATTTGATGTTAGCATTACCGTTCCTAAAAACTATGTAGTAGCCGCAACAGGTGAGCTGCAAAATGCAGAAGAAAAGGAATGGCTGAATACAAGAGCTTCATTTACCTGGGAATCAATAAAAGGAAAAGAGAAGACTACCGGTGGTCAGATGAAAACTACGTACCAGCTTTTCCCTGAATCAGATAAGCAAAGTAAAACGCTGCAATACAAACAAACTAATGTTCACGACTTTGCCTGGTTTGCAGATAAACGATTTATTGTAAACAATGATACCTGTCAACTTGCTTCCGGTAAAGTAATTAATGTAGCTACATATTATACACCAAAATATAAAGACACCTGGAAAAACAGTATTAGTAATTCAAAGGATGCTCTCCGGCATTATTCTTCGCTGGTTGGAGAATATCCTTATAATATTGTACAGGTGGTACAGGGGCCTGAAAGTTTTGGCGGCGGTATGGAATATCCAACTATAACGGTGATTTCACCAGATGGGAATGCTAAATCGTTGGACAATACCATCAATCATGAAATAGGGCACAACTGGTTTTACGGCATTCTTGCAAACAATGAAAGAGAGCACCCCTGGATGGA
>JAYVKT010000461.1:0-4081 GCA_043768195.1 Chitinophagaceae bacterium
TAATATCAATGGCAAAAATTTGTCTGATGAATCTTTCTTTCCTTTTTATGAAGCAGCAGAAAAACTCGGTTGTGCTTTATTCATTCATCCCTGGGAAATGATGGGAGAAACACAGATGGAAAAATATTGGTTGCCCTGGCTGGTAGGTATGCCGGCGGAAACAAGCCGGGCTATTTGCTCGATGATATTTAGTGGTGTGTTTGAAAAGTTTCCGAAACTACGAGTAGCATTTGCACATGGCGGTGGTTCATTTCCATTGACTCTGGGCCGTATTGAACATGGATTTAAAGTTCGTCCTGATTTGGTAGCTATTGACAATCCTATTAATCCAAGAGATTATATCGGCAAATTCTGGATTGATAGTTTAGTGCATGATAAAAAGGCTTTTACCTACCTGATGGATGTAATGGGAGAAGATACCATTTGTCTCGGCAGCGATTATCCTTTTCCATTAGGTGAACATATACCGGGAAGGCTGATAGAAAAAATGGATCTAGGAAAAAAGACTACAAGAAAACTTCTATATAAAAATGCACTTGACTGGTTAGGGCTAAGTGAAAAGAATTTGCCTGAGTTTTGAGAATACTTATTCATTAAAAAGGTTAGGGTAATCAGTAATAATTCCATCCACCCCCATCGCTTTCAATTCTGCAATCTTCTCTTTGGTATTCACTGTCCATGGAATTATTTTCATATTCTGGCTATGACAATTTTTTACCAATTTTTCATTTACATGTACAAAAGCCGGACTGTAAATAGTTGGAACAAATCCCAATGCCTTTACCTGTTCATCCAAATTTCGTTTATCAAAATCTTCAATCAGCATTGCTGTTTTAATAGCCGGATATTTTTGATGCAGGTATTGCAATGTCCTGAAATCAAATGACTGAATGATTACCTGCTCTTCAATTCCCTTTTCTTTTATTACGGCCATTAACAATTCTACAAACTCCTCCGGCTTGGGATTGAAAACACCATCAAATTCAGGATTGATTTTAGTTTCAATATTATAATAAGGGAAAGGTCTTCTTCTCGTCATCACATCCTTCTTCACACTGTCAATCACATCAGCCAGCAAGGGCTTTGTCACTCTCATCTTTTGCTGCTGTGGAAACCTTGGATGTGGTTTCATCCCTACGTCAAACGTTTTAGTTTGCTCATAGGTCATCCAATAAATGTTGTAAGTCCTTTCTTCTCTTTCACCAATATAAGCTCCATTTGGTTTAGTAGTAATTTCCTGGCCAAACCATTGCTCATGTGATAGGATTACTTTCTTGTCTTTTGTAATCACCACATCCATTTCTAATGTTGTTACTCCCATTCCCAATGCATACAGCATCGCTGGTACGGTATTTTCCGGCATCAGTCCCCGGCAACCACGGTGGCCTTGTTTATCAAACTCTCCCCGCACATAGGTTTCTTTACCAGCATCTGTAGAAGCATTTTTCATCTTCTTTGTATTTGAACATGATATGGAGAAAATCAGCAGGGCAATTAATAAATAATTTTTCATAGTGGGAAAACTTTAGCTTTTCTTTCTTCCATTATTGTACCAATCTCTTCCGCATCACCACCTTTCTCCTTTAGTTTACTGATAATGTTATCATAGCTTTTCTCATCCCGGTCCTGACTGAGTTTAAATACATGTTCTAAAGAAGTTACTTCTATTTCAAAAGCTACAATTGCTTTGATAAGTTTGCCTGTGTACTCAACCGGCAGATTATCAAATACCGTAGTTGAAGTGGTTTTATTATTCTCATAATGCAGCGTAAGTCTTTTTAGAATAGCTATCAATTCATCATCATTTCCAAAGCGGATTATTCCTTTTGCATGAACACTCATAAAATTCCAGGTACTTGCCTGGTATGGATTGTCATACCATGTTGCACTAACATAAGTATGCGGCCCCGTAAATACTGCCAGCACATGTTGGTTTTGTTCAAATGCTTTGTGATGGTCTGTATTTTTCATAATATGACCTGTAAGAAAGATCTTTTTATCCCTTTCATCAATAAATAAAGGCACTTGTGTTGCTACAGGATTGTTTGCTGCATTGCTGCCGGCAATAAATGCAAAGGGGTGGTCCCGGACGAATTGCTTTACTATTTCTTCATTGTCTTCGTTATAGTAAGGGAGTTTATACATGTAAAAGCATAGTTTTTGAGTTTTATAATCAAACAGTCTCCGCTATTTTCTCCGCACTGATATTTGCATTCCGCATTGCAATGCTTCTTACCACATGCGCAGCAAATCCTTCAAAAGCTTTTCTCGTAATCATATCATCCCCCATCATTACCGGGACACCAGTGTCGCCACCCTCCCGTATGCTTTGTACCAATGGTATTTGTCCGAGGAAAGGCAAATCATATTCATCCGCTAATCGCTTACCGCCATCTTTTCCAAATATGTAATATTTATTATCCGGTAGTTCGGCAGGGGTAAAATAACTCATGTTTTCTACCAACCCGATTATCGGAACATTCAATTGAGCTTGTCCAAACATCGCAATTCCCTTTTTTGCATCAGCCAATGCCACATCCTGTGGAGTGGTAACGATCACAGCACCTGTTACAGGTACCGTTTGCATCAGTGTTAAATGTATATCACCTGTTCCCGGTGGCATATCCACTACGAGGTAATCTAATTCATCCCAATACACATCACTCACAAATTGTTTGATGGCACTACTCGCCATCGGGCCACGCCATACCACTGCATTTTTTTCATCTACCAAAAAACCGATACTAATTAATTTTATTCCATACCGTTCTAATGGTGCTATCATTGGTTTCTCCCTGCCCACATCAATCATCATCGGTCTTTCGCCCCGAACACCAAACATAATGGGTACACTTGGCCCATAAATATCAGCATCCATCAATCCTACTTTTGCCCCACCTTGCGATAAGGCCAATGCTAAATTGGCTGCCACGGTTGATTTACCAACTCCGCCTTTTCCACTTACAACAGCGATGATATTTTTCACTCCGGGCAGTATCGTTTTATTATCCGTTCGCTTCGTTGTGGTATTAGCCGTAAAATTTACTTTCACCACCGCCTCTTTATTCACCAATAATTTTATTGCATTGGTGCAAGCCGTTTGCATCATATCCTTCATCGGGCAGGCCGGTGTTGTCAATACTATTGTGAAGGAAACATTGTTGCCATCAATTACAATATCCTGGATCATATTCAATGTCACTAAGTCTTTTCCGAGGTCAGGCTCCTGCACATTACTCAACGCTGCCAGTACTTTTTCTTTCGTCATTTTCCAAGTATTTGTTAAAAGTGTTTATTAAGGGCAAAGTTAACCACTACCCGGGGCAATTTGTTTTACGAAATCAGCAACTTGTCTTTATTTTTGGCACAGTGAAGAAAATTCTACTTTATACAGGCTTACTGCTGCTACTCTTTTCGCAAACTGCCAAAGCCCAGTTTGAAACCTCCCGTGATTCTGTGGTGCAATTGTATGGTGTCATCATGACGGCAGACAGCCTTGTTGGTATTCCGGCCGTGAGTGTGATGGTAAAAGGTCAGAACCGGGGAACGATTTCTAATGCCCAGGGTGTTTTTTCAATCGTGGTGCTAAAAGGCGATCAGGTGGAATTTTCCCATGTTACTTACAAACCAAAAACAATAAGTATTCCCCGCACATTAGAAGGCACTCAGTACAGTGTGGTACAGTTAATGGTTATTGATACAGTTTATCTGCCAGCCACCATTATTCGCCCCCGCCCCACGCCAGATCAATTTGCCCGTGACTTTGTAAAAAATAAAACACCCGACGATGATATTGAAATAGCCCGGCAAAATACCAGTGCCACTAAACGGCGGGTGCTGATGCGTACCGTTCCCGGTGATGGCGGCGAAGCAAGCAAAGTACAGTTTAATAAAATAGCTACCCGTGCCACTTACCAGGGGCAAACACCTCCACAAAACATCTTCAACCCGGCTGCATGGGCCAGCTTTATCGAAGCCTGGAAAAGAGGTGATTTTAAGAACAAAAATTAAGGGCAACGGGTGAGCAATTCCTAACTTGCAGCAAAATTGCTGCTTTTATGAAAAATGTTTCTGTTATTGG
>JAYVKT010000462.1:0-5965 GCA_043768195.1 Chitinophagaceae bacterium
AAATACATTGGCGAGAAGAAAGGATTTTAATGGTACCAGTAATAGTTCAATTTATATACATGAAATATTTTCTGCTTTCTTTTTTAATAACTGCTATTCTTTTTTCCTGTAAGCAAAATAAGCAGGCTGAAAAAATTACAGCAGTGCAATACGATTCATTGTATCACCCCGCTGTATTTACTGACGCAGCAAGAATGGAAAAGATAAAACAGGCACTGCCGGTTATTGAAAGTATCTACAAAAAATATGCAGAAGAGAATCATTTTCCCGGTATGGCTTTTGGAATAGTAGTAGATGGCCAGCTTATTTATACTGGCAACCATGGCTACACTGATATAGAAAAAAAGATACCCGTTACTTCTTCCTCTCTGTTTCGTATTGCTTCCATGAGTAAGAGCTTTACAGCAATGGCTATTTTAAAATTGAGAGATGAAGGCAAGCTGAATTTGGATGACCCGGCTTATTTATACATTCCTGAATTAAAGAAAGTAAAATATCCCACGGCAGATGCGCCGCATATTACTATTCGTCATTTGCTGACACACGGTGCCGGTTTTCCGGAAGATAATCCCTGGGGCGACAGACAACTGGCCGACAATGATAAAGACCTGATGGAGTTTATTGGTAAACAAATTTCCTTTTCTAACCCACCGGGTATTGCATTTGAATACAGTAACCTTGGGTTTGCTTTGCTTGGAAAAATAGTAACTAACGTTTCTGGTAAGCGGTACCAGGATTATATAAAAGAAAATATCTGGCAGCCATTGGGCATGAAAACATCAGAATGGGAATATGGAAATGTAGCGGCTGATAAACTGGCACATGGTTATCGCTGGTTAAATTCAACATGGAATGAAGAAACATTGCTGCATGATACACCTGATGGTAGCTGGGGTGCTATGGGCAGTATGATTAGTTCTATTGACGAATTTGCTAACTATATGGCTTTTCATTTATCGGCCTGGCCGCCTAGTAATGCAAAGGATGATGGGCCTGTAAAAAGAAGTTCGGTACGGGAAATGCACCACCCCTGGAGATGGAACGGATTTAATCCAAATTTTAAATTTCCCGATGGAAGAGTTTGTGCTGTTACAACGGCCTATTGTTATGGACTTGGATGGATGAAGGATTGTGATGGTAAAACATATATTGCTCATAGTGGCGGGCTGCCCGGCTTTGGCAGCCAGTGGCGCATTATGCCGGAGTATGGAATTGGGGTGGTGGCTTTTGCCAACCGTACTTATGCGCCAATGGGATTTGTAAATTTAAAAGTGCTGGATACAATTATTAAATTGGCTGGCCTGAAACCGATGGAATTACCGGCATCAAAAATTTTAGAACAACGTAAAAATGAGCTGGTTCAACTATTACCCGACTGGAATAATGCAGCGCAGTCAGGAATTTTTGCTGAGAACTTCTTTCCTGATTATCCCATTGACACATTAAAAAAGTATGCAAGAGAATTGTACACAAAAGCAGGCAAAATAATTTCAGTAAAAGAAGTAAAACCAGAGAACCAGCTACGGGGTTCTTTTATTTTAGAAGGCGAAAAAACCAATATCGAAATTTATTTTACTCTTTCACCTGAAAACCCACCGATGATACAGGAGTATCATATCAGGGAGTTGCCAAAAGAAAAAAAGCAATCGCCTTAAAACAAAAAATAATACCATTTAGGAATTAAAAGTAATCCTTTGAGAATATACATATTTACAGTGTATTTGCACACGGATGACACAGACTAAACGGATGAACACAGATTTTTCTGCTACGCAGAAATCTTGGATTTTGATTTATCAAAAATAATCTGTGTTCATCGATACAATCCGTGTCATCCGTGTGCCAAAAAATTATTTTCAATATCTAATTGGTATAAGAAGCGGTTGCTAATTTTACGAAGCTTTTCTTGCCTGCAATGCTGCCAGGCCTTTCAGTGTTTCATCGCTGTTGTTTTTGATACCACCCATCTTGTTGGAATTAAAATAATATTTTTCACCGGCCGGAGTGGTAATAGAAAACCATTTTAGCATCCGCCAATCTGGTTCTGCCTGAACAGAGCATTCGTTAAGATTGAAAGAAAGCGGAGTCCCTGTTTCACTTGTTTTATAGAAAACGGTTTTACCAATCATATACAATACGCCATAGGAATCAAAAAACTTAAAGGAGTTTTTATATCTTTTGAAAGAGGCATAATGATATAGTGCCGAATAATCAACCGGCTCTGTTATGGTTCTCATCAACTTTTTAAACTTTTGGTCTTTCATTGAATAAGAAACAAAATATACAACGAGGCCAATTACGCCGCCAAGGATGGCACTTTCAAGTATTGACATAAATTTATTTTTTGAAAAGATATATCTATTTTATTTATAAACCCGTTTGCGTAGTTAGTTTTCTTGACCCCCGACAGGCTTTTTACATATCACCAAAATATGTTTTAACTAAGAAGCTTTTTTTGCAATTAACACCTCTAATCCTTTCAGTGTTTCTCTACTATTGGTATCGTTAGAAGTTTTGATGTTGGAGTTAAAATAATTTTTTTCTCCCTGAGGTGTAGTGATAGAAAACCATTTTAGCCTTTTCCAATCTGCTTCTGGTTGCACAGTACATTCATCCAGCCGAAAAGAAACAGGGGTGCTATTTTCACTTGTTTTATAGTAGGCTGTTTTTCCGACAAGATACAAAGCGCCGAATGAATCAAAATATTTACCAGACTTATTATACCTGGCAGCAGAGGCATAATAGTAAGGCGCAGCATACTCTATTGGTTCAGTAATTGTTTTTACTATTTTTTTATACCTGGCTTGTTTGGCAGTCATATTAATAAACACAATAATCAATCCGATGATGCCGCCTACAATTGCCGCAGGAATAATACCCATAATTTTTATTTTAAAAATATGTAAAATCAATCATTAATAGCCTGGTAAACTAATGCCCGGAATTTTTCCACCACATCACCATGTGTGCTGCCTTGTAACTGGCGATAAAAAAGTATCACTAATTTTTCTTTTGGGTCTACCCAATAAGAAGTGGCAAAGGCGCCGCCCCAGCCATATGTACCCGTTTGTGCCGGTGTTCTGGCACTGCCTTTTTCAGATACTATCTGAAAACCCAATCCAAACTTGTCATCGCCACGGGACAAATCTCCAATCTGATTCATCGTCATTAACCGTACTGAATTTCTGCTCAATATTCTTTTGCCATTATATACGCCGTTGTTCAACAGCATTTGTAAAAAAATACCATAGTCGAAAATGGTAGAAGATAAACCGGCGCCGCCGGAATAGTAAGTTGAATTATGCAATGGATAATCGGCACCAACCGGGCCATTCAGCATTCTGCTTTCAGCTTTTAATAATTTACCAGTAGAATCTTCCCGGTATAAATTTACCAACCGTGCTGCTTTATCTGAAGGCACATAAAAATAAGTATCCTTCATACCCAATGGTTCAAAAATTTTGGTACGAAAAAAATCATTCAATGTCATACCAGAAATTACTTCTACCAAACAACCCAGCAAATCACTGTTTAATCCATAAGTCCACTTTTCTCCCGGCTGGTGCATCAATGGTAGTTTGCCCAGGCGGTTCATTGCATCTAATAAGTTGTCATTTTGTATGCCAATGCCTGCGGTTAAATTACTTTTTGCATAAATAGCATTTGCTTCTTTCGAACCAATCTGTGCATAACCAAGTCCTGATGTGTGAGTGAACAATTGCCGGATAGTAATTTCACTTTTGGCCGGAACAGTGGTATAAGTAGTATCTGCTGCATTAAACTTATCCAGTACCTGTTGCTTTTTTAAAGCAGGTATATATTTTGACACTGCATCGTCTAATTGAAATTTTCCTTCTTCAAACAACATCATCATAGCCACACTGGTGATGGCTTTTGTTTGCGAAGCAATCCGGAAGATGTCCTCTTTCTGCATGGCCGACTTGGTGCTGAGGTCGTTATAACCAACAGCTTTATAATAAGCTACTTTTCCATTGCGGATAACCAATGCCGCAGCACCCTGCATCCATTCCTTTTGTGCCCAATCATTCATTTCCCGGTCAAGGCGTTTTAATCTTTCAGATGAAAAGCCTGCTGCTTCAGGTGCGGTAAGCGGAATTATCTTTTGTGCTGTTGCAAAACTGAGTTGAAGGGCGGCTAGTGCAAGAAGGAAAGAATATTTTCTCATAAATAAAGATTTAGAATGGTATGATGTTAACCCGTTAACGAAGTTAGTTTTTTAGCCGAAGCAATAATATAATTTCACCGCAGAGAACAGGAGAAAATGAGGCTTCGCAGAGATTCTCTGCGCCAACTCTGCACCTCATGTTCTCTGCGGTAAAAAAATCGGGACAGGCTTTACCTGTCTTTAAGAAAAGAAGAAACATCTTTTATTATTGTTGCAAAACCGGCATGTGCATTATTATTCAAAAGAATAATTGTTTTGTTTTTGTCTATATAGCGGATAATATGTGTCTTGTACCCCGGATTATCTCCCGTATGTGAAACGACTTTTCCCATCACAGAGTCACGGCTGATGCTCCACCCAAAACCATAGTTGGAAAAATTGCCATCGTTCAGCTTCATTGGTGTAAAGGCTTCTTGCAAAGTTGTTTGTTGCACCAGCTTATTGGTATATAAAGCCTGGCCCCATTTTAATAAATCACCGGCGGTGGAACTGATACGGCCCGGGCCTTTGCGGTTGCCCAGCCAGATGGTATAATCAGAAGAAGGAAATGAATCGGCCCTTACATACTGATTCCTTTCTTTTATTAAAAGATGCCCGATGGCAAAGTTGCTGGTAGCTTTTTTTTCTTCCAGTGTGCGGATATTGGTGCTTTTCATTTTAAATGGCCGGAAGATCCAGTTGCGGCAGAGCTCTATAAAATCTTTACCACTTGCTTTTTCAGCAACACTGGCTAATAGCAAATAGCCGGTATTGCTGTATTCATATTTTGTTCCGGGTTCAAAATTTTTTGGCGGCGCATATTTATTTAAGTAAGCAATACAATCTTCATTGCCTGCTACTTTGGTTTTATCCCAATATTTATCCATGATGTCCTGGTAATCCGGAAGGCCGCTGGTATGGGTAAGCAGGTGGCGGATAGTTATGCCTTTGTAAGAAAGACTGATATATTTTTCCAGCAAATCATTATACTGAAGCAGGTTCTTTTCTTTCAGCATCATTATTATCATAGCGGTAAATTGCTTGGATACGGAAGCCAGTTCAAAGATGTCTGTCTTTTGTAAAATGGATTGATGGGCAAATTCCCGGTAACCAATGGCGTTGTGATAAATGGGTTTGCCATTTTTAGCAATCAGCAATACGCCGCTAAAATCTTTTTGCGATGTAAAAATTTCATTTAGTTGTTTTTCCTGGGCTATGGAAAACAACGGAAAGAAAAGCAGAAGTAAGCAGTATCTCATCATAAATATTTTATTTCAAGTGATATTCTTTTTTTAAAAGTTCAATAGTATTTTTTGCTTTTTCTTTTAGTAATGCCAGCCTGCTTTGAATGATGAAATTGCTGCCTTTTAGCTGATGAACATAGTAGGCAAGGTCTTGTTGAATAGCCGGATCATATGAACGTAGTGGCGGATTGCCCACAGGCCTGTTTATTCCATCAATGGTTACCATTTGGTCAAACACAAATGGATTAAACATACGGGATAACATCGGGCCCGCATCCCGTCTTTCCGTTCGGTCATCTTCCTGGTTAGTGTGTATTGTTTCAACTAAACCCTGGTACGACATCATACTGTCTGCCGCCTGCTCGTTTCTTATTAATCGCAGTGAACCGGAACTTTTTAATTGTGTAATTGTCCTGTCATTGCTATTGAACGAAACATTTCTTACCAAAGTTCTTCCAAAATAGTAAAGCTCATTTTCATGCCCTTTAATTTGACCGTTGCTTAACAACTGCATTAATGAGTCCATTCTTTCCTCTTTTTGTTTACGAAAAATCAG
>JAYVKT010000463.1:0-11507 GCA_043768195.1 Chitinophagaceae bacterium
CAGGAAAGGAACCCAAAAAACGTTTTGCTGAAAGTAAATGTAAAACGACATAACCTGCACATGAGAACCAGCGAAGAATATCTTTATAAAGACGGCAGGTTGCTTTTTTATTATTCTAATACAGAAGAAGAAGGAAATAGCTGGGAAGTAAGGGTATATTATAATACCAAAGGGGTGGCTTTTAAAACCAATGTTAAAGAAAACGGGAAAGAATTGTCGGCGAAAGAATTAGCAACTGAGGGGCTGAAAGACTTTAAACCCAACCCAATAAAAATAATGACCGGGGGTAAAAAATACCAGGATTTGTTTGTAAAAAGTATGTAAGGTTAAAAATATCTGCCCGTATCTCCCTCAACAAATAGTTCAAACAGGCGTTAGTTTCAGTAAATTTGCCCTCTAAACAATTTGCTATGCCCGTTCAGGATTTTGAGCAGCTATTCCAGGAAAAGATTGACAAAGAAACAAAGATTGAACCCAAAGACTGGATGCCGGATGCTTACCGAAAAACAAATATCCGCCAGATAAGTCAGCATGCCCATAGTGAAATAGTAGGTATGCTGCCAGAAGGCAACTGGATTTCAAGAGCACCATCTTTAAAAAGAAAAGCCATCCTGATTGCTAAAGTGCAGGATGAAGCCGGTCATGGTTTGTATTTATACTCCGCTGCCGAAACATTAGGCATGAGCCGCGAAGAAATGATTAATGACCTTAATAGTGGTAAAGCAAAATATTCTTCCATTTTTAATTACCCCACATTAACCTGGGCCGATATGGGTGCGGTTGGCTGGTTAGTAGATGGCGCAGCAATATTAAATCAGGTAATGCTTTGCAGAACTTCTTATGGCCCCTATGCAAGAGCCATGGTAAGAATTTGTAAAGAAGAAAGTTTTCATCAACGTCAGGGCTTTGAAACATTATTGGTCTTATCAAGAGGAACAGAAGAGCAAAAAGCCATGTGCCAGGATGCCATAAACAGATGGTGGTGGCCCTCGCTGATGATGTTTGGGCCAAAAGACAGTGAAAGCACCAACAGCGACCAGAGTATCAAGTGGAAAATAAAAAGAAAAACAAATGATGAATTGCGGCAGCAGTTTGTTGATATGGCTGCTGAGCAGGTAAAAGTTTTGGGCATGATATTGCCAGACGAAAAATTAAAATGGAATGCGGAACGGAATCATTACGACTTCGGCGAAATAGACTGGAATGAGTTCTGGAATGTGGTAAAAGGAAATGGGCCTTGCAACAAACAGCGGTTAGCAGCAAGAAGAAAGGCACATGAGGAAGGACAATGGGTGAGAGAAGCAGCCATGGCTTACGCAGAGAAAAGAAAAACTAAACAGCAACAAAAAGCCGCATAATGAAAAAAACAATACTCTTAATATTAGTCAGCACCATTCTTTATAGTTGTAAAGAAAAAGAAAAAACAGCGGTCAAAAAAGATAACCGCATTTATCTGCAAACAGACACTCTGAATGTAGTGAAGATGACAGATACAATGGCAATAGCTGAAAGTACCTGCAGAGGCTGTGCCATGGAAAGCTCTACCGCTTTTACCATAAAAGATACACTGGGCATTGTAAAACTGGAAAGCGTAGAAACACAAGATAATAGCCCTGCCGGAATGACTGGAGGAAACGTCAGTAAAACATTGGTGATAGTGCCTGTAAAAGCAGGTATAACGACAATGAAAATGTATAAATTTTGGGAAGGGATACCTGCACAGATTTCAGATTCCTTAGCCCCTACTGAAACGTATCAAATTGAAGTACAAAATTGATAAATCATGAAACTTTTATTTGTAAATAAATTTCTCTACGGAGACATTCCGGAAGAAAAAGGTGGCGGTAGTAATTATCAAACAAAGCAGGATGCTGCCAACTGGCCGCTGTGGGAAGTTTTTATCCGTAGCAAACAAGGGCTTGACCATAAACATGCTGGCAGCTTACATGCAGCCGATGCACAAATGGCGATAGAAAATGCAAGAGATGTTTATACAAGAAGAATGGAAGGGGTAAGCATTTGGGTGGTGGAAAGTAAATACATCACGGCGAGTAATCCGGAAGAAGCCGGTGAATTATATGACCCGGCGGTTGATAAAGTATATCGTCATCCTACTTTTTATGATTTGCCTGATGAAGTAAACCACATGTAGAAAGCCCCTCCAAACCTCCCCGCAAAGGAGGCTTTAGATTACTATAGTTAAAAAATAATTACCGAATGCAAAATGTAAATTTCATAGGGAATAAAATTGCTTATACTTTACACCTGGCAGATACCACACTTATTCTATCACAACGAAATAGTGAATGGTGCGGGCATGGGCCGATACTGGAACAAGATATTGCCATCACCAATATCTCTCTTGATTTGCTTGGGCAATCAAGAAATTTTTATCAATACGCAGCTCAGCTAATAAATGACAATTCTGAAACATCAGAGTCCAAAGTCCCCCTTGCGGGGGGATTTAGGGGGGCTACAGAAGATTCTCTTGCCTATTTAAGAAAAGAAAGAGAATATAAAAACCTGTTACTAGTGGAGCAGCCAAATGGTGATTGGGCGCAAACAATTCTCCGGCAATATTTATACAGTCAGTTTCAATATTTATTATTCGAAAAATTGCAGCAAAGTACGGATGAACAATTAGCTGCCATTGCTGCCAAGTCAATAAAAGAAACTGCCTATCATGTACGATGGAGCAGTGAGTGGGTTATCCGTTTGGGAGATGGCACAGAAGAAAGCCGTAGCCGGATGCTGAAAGCCATTGATGAATTATGGAGATATACCGGGGAAATGTTTGTTCCAGCCAATTATGAAACAATAGTCGATGTAGAAGCTTTAAAAAAAATCTGGGAAGAAAAAGTAAACTCAGTTTTTTCGGAGGCTTCTCTAATCCCCCCTTCGGGGGGTGGGTGGGCTGCATTTATGCAAACAGGCGGAAAGGAAGGAAAACACACTGAACATCTTGGCTATATACTTACCGACTTACAATATTTACAAAGAACTTACCCGGGTGCGGAATGGTAAACACCTCAGCCATATCAAAAGACAAAATTTGGTCAATACTGGAAACAGTTGTTGACCCTGAAGTTCCTGTACTCACCATTACCGATTTAGGGATTGTAAGAGATGTTGTCATAAACAATGAGGACATTGAAATCGTCATTACTCCCACTTATACCGGCTGCCCGGCAATGGATATGATTGCTGCGAATATTAAAATGGAGTTACTCGCAAATGGTTTTAAGAATCTAAAAGTCACTTCGGTGCTTTCTCCTGTCTGGACTACCGATTGGATGAGTGAGGAAGGAAAAAGAAAATTGAAAGAGTACGGTATAGCACCACCCAATCCAAAGCAACAGGTATGCAGCAATGATTTATTTGCTGCTGCAGAAGCAGTACAATGCCCCCATTGCAATTCGCATCACACACACCGTATTAGTGAGTTTGGCTCTACCGCCTGTAAAGCCTTATACCAATGCAATGACTGCAAAGAGCCGTTTGATTATTTCAAGTGCCATTAGGCTTTCAGAATAATTATCTTCGTTATCAAAATACAACTTCATGTCTTCCATACTTTTTGAAATAAAAGATGCTATCGGTTTTATCACCCTCAACCGCCCCGATAAGTTCAATTCCTTTAACCGGGAAATGGCTTTGCAAATGCAGGATACACTTGATAAATGCAAAGACAAGTCCATACGTTGTGTATTCATCACCGGTACGGGCAAGGCATTCAGTGCCGGGCAGGATATTGGTGAACTGGTGGGTGAAAAGGCTATTGAGATAAAACAAATCCTTTCAGAGCATTATAATCCTATTGTAACAAGAATCAGGAGATTAGAAAAACCGGTAGTAGCTGCTGTAAACGGCGTGGCCGCAGGCGCAGGAGCCAATATGGCATTATGTTGTGATGTGGTGATAGCATCTCAATCAGCTTCATTCATTCAGGCATTTTCTAAAATTGGTCTGATACCCGATAGCGGTGGCACATTTACATTACCAAGATTGATAGGCTGGCAAAAAGCATCTGCGTTAATGATGCTGGGAGATAAAGTGACAGCAGCTGATGCAGAAAAAATGGGAATGATCTACAAAGTTTTTGATGATGATAAATTTATGGATGAAGCAAAAAAAATTACACAAACATTAGCAGCTATGCCTACCAAAGGATTAGCTTATACTAAACAGGTATTAAGCCACTCTTTTATTAATCATTGGGAAGACCAGTTGCAGGATGAAGATATTTTTCAGCAACGGGCCGCACAAACAGCAGACTATAAAGAAGGAGTGAAGGCTTTTTTAGAAAAAAGACAACCTGATTTCAACGGCGAATAAAATATTCAATAACCAATACTCAATATTCAATGAGCAATGATAAAGACCAGATAGCCAATAAGGTCGTTTCTCATATGATGGAGCATGACCTGTTTAGCCAATGGCTTGGAATTGAAGTACTGGAAATAAAAGAAGGCTACAGTAAAATAAAAATGACAGTGCGGAAGGAAATGATAAATGGTTTTGGAATCGTTCATGGCGGCATTGCCTTCTCATTGGCCGATAGTGCTTTTGCTTTTGCTTGCAATAACAGAAATGTTTTATCTGTTGCACTCGACACATCTATCAACTTTATCAAGCCTGTTCATGTTGATGATGTATTGATTGCAGAAGCAAAAGAATTACACAATGGTAAATCAACCGGATTGTATCATATCAATATTACCAATCAGAAAGAACATCTGATTGCCCAGTTCAAAGGTTTGTGCTACAGAACAGATAAAAATCTTATTTAATAATTATAAAATTCTCCGCCGGTTGGCGGAATAGAGGTATGTTCTACGAATTCAACGGAATAAAACCTGTCGTTCATGAATCATCTTTTGTTCATCCGCAGGCTGCGGTAACCGGTAATGTAATCATTGGAAAAAATTGTTACATCGGCCCAGGCGCAGCTCTTAGAGGCGATTGGGGTCAAATCATTATTGAAGATGGCTGCAATGTGCAGGAAAATTGTACCATTCATATGTTTCCCGGAGTAACACTATTATTAAAAGAAGGTGCTCATATCGGACATGGCGCCATTATTCATGGAGCTACAATTGGAAAAAATTGCCTGGTTGGTATGAACGCCGTGATAATGGATAACGTACAACTCGGTGATGAAAGCATTGTGGGGGCTTTATCTTTTATAAAAGAAGGAGAAATAATACCTGCCCGGAGTGTAGTAGTAGGCAACCCCGGAAAAATTATTAAACAGGTAACTGATGAAATGATAAACTGGAAAACAGAAGGCACTAAGCTATATCAGGCTCTGCCAGCCGCATGCCACAGCGGTCTGAAACTCTGTGACCCCCTGAAAACCATTCCTGAAGACAGGCCATTTCAGCCCACCATCTATAAGTCGCTTAAACAATAAACTTCCCCTCCGTTCATATAAATTTTTTTCTGCTGAACAGGAAATGTTGTAATTTAAATGTTCAGTTATATTATTATGTAACATAAAACCTTAATGTATGAGAAAAAATTTACTCCCCTCTTCCTTTTTACTGGGAACCGTTTTATTTAGCACTTTTGCTACTGCCCAACAAGCAGATCGCTTTGCTTATGCCGTTACCGATTTGCAGCCGCAGGGTGTTGGTTGGAGTTTTTTAAGAAAAATAAATCTGCAAACAGGCGAATACAGCCAGGTAATACTCAGCGGCAACGATGTCTCTTTCCTTGCTTATGATGCAGCGACCCGGAAACAATTTTCAGCACCGCTGAATGATATGCGGTACGGAAATACCATCAACGCTGCATTTGCAACTGGGGTGGCGGCCATGGCGTATGATAAAAGAAATAACCGCATTTACTACACTCCCATGCTGATTGATCAGTTGCGGTATATTGATTTAAAAACAATGAAAGTGTTCTATGTAACCGACCAGGGGTTCAGCGGCCAGTCACAAAAATCATCCGACCAGGGAAACATAGTTACCCGTATGGTAATTGCTGATGATGGCAATGGTTATGCCATGACAAATGACGGCACACAACTACTCCGTTTCAGCACCAGTAAAAAATTACAGGTAACAGATCTCGGCTCTCTGGTTGATGATCAGGCTAACAAAGGGATTTCAGTACACAATTCCTGCAGCAGCTATGGTGGCGACATGATTGCTGATGACAATGGTAACTTATATATTTTCTCTGCCCGCAACCATGTTTTCAAAGTAAACATTGAATCAAAAGTAGCTACACATTTAGGCGCTGTTACAGGCTTACCTGCTGGCTTTACTATTAATGGCGCAGCTGTTAACGAGGACAACAAAATTGTTGTTGCCAGTGCCGTACAAGCCAGTTCTTTATTTGCGGTAGATGCTAAAACATTAGCAGCTACGCAGTACAAGGCAGGTGTTGCAGCATGGCAAACTTCTGATCTAGCTAACAGCAACCTGCTTGTTTCAGGTACTAAGCCAAAAGCAACCGTTACAGAATTGGTAAGTAGAAACAACACACCCAACAGCGGTGATGGTAAAATAAATATTTATCCTAACCCGGTAACTGGTAACCAGTTTGTAATTCAGTTCAATCAACTGGATGCTGGCAGCTATACCGTGCAGGTAACAGATGTGGCTGGCCGCCAGGTGGTGCAGCAAATAGTAAATGTAAGTGGTGAGAACCATGCACAAACAATTAAACTTGCACCGGCTGCTTCAAAAGGTATATACCTGGTGAAAGTATCTGATCAAAGCAGCAAAGCTGTGTTTAGTACAAAAGTTGTTGTTCAATAAATTTTTTGATATTTTATATAAAAAATGTCCCTCGTTTCTAATGAGGGACATTTTTTTTTGCAGCCTTTCTTCCAATTAATTCTTACTTTTTATTATCCCACACTTACAAGGTTAGAAAAGGGAAAACAAACAGAATCAGCAGGTATTTCCGTAGTGGGTCAGTTTGAAAAATCAATCTCTGGAGTTTTGTCACACCGGGCTTGACCCGGTGGCTTTCTCTATAATGAAAACATCAAGGGAAAGATGCCGGGTCAAGCCCGGCAAGACAAGACCCTAAAGGTTGAGACTTCATTACAATTTCAAAATGAACCACTACCAGGTATTTCATTTAGCCGGTGGTTTGGTGATTGTTAAAGTATATTTGCAGCACATAATAAAAATACAGCATTGGAGAATAGTAATTTTGTTGATCAGATTCGCATTTTTTGCCGTAGTGGCCATGGTGGTGCCGGCAATAAACATTTTCAGCGAAATAAATTTACCGCCATGGGCGGGCCTGATGGCGGTGATGGCGGAAGGGGTGCCCATATAATACTAAAAGGCAATTCAAACCTCTGGACATTATTACATCTTCGCTATTACAAAAATGTGCTGGCCGAAGATGGTGAAAAAGGTGGTGGTAATAAATGTCACGGCCGTGATGGTAAGGATATTATTATTGAAGTTCCTCTTGGCACCATTGCAAGAGATGAAGAAACTGGTAAACAGGAAATAGAAATATTAGAAGATGGGCAAGAGGTGGTATGGGTATCCGGTGGCCGGGGCGGCTTAGGCAATGCACATTTTGCCACCCCCACCAACCAGGCACCTGAACATGCACAGCCCGGCGAGGCCGGTGTAGAAGGATGGAAAGTTTTAGAATTAAAAGTGCTGGCCGATGTTGGATTAGTTGGTTTTCCCAACGCGGGTAAATCCACCTTACTGTCTGTAATAACTGCAGCCAAACCAAAGATTGCCGATTATGCTTTTACCACCATCACACCCAATCTGGGAATGGTAGATTACAGAGATGGAAAAAGTTTTTGTATTGCCGACTTACCGGGCATTATTGAAGGTGCTTCTGAAGGCAAAGGATTAGGTCACCGTTTTCTTCGCCATATCGAACGCAATTCTGTATTGCTGTTTTTAATCCCTGCCGATAGCAATGATCATAAAAAAGAATTAGCCATATTAATAAATGAGCTGGAGCAATACAATCCGGAATTGCTGAACAAACAATTTATTATTGCCATCAGCAAAAGCGATATGCTGGATGATGAATTAAAAGCAGCGATTGAAAAAGAATTGCCGGCAGATATTCCTCATCTGTTTATTTCATCGCTTACTAACAAAGGCTTACTGGAGTTGAAGGATTTATTGTGGAAGGTGTTGAATGAGCCGGTTAAATAAATCAATAACTCCTCCCCACCGTATCACAGGCCGCTTTCAATAAAGAGTTATTATCCATAGCATCCTGTCCTTTTTCCCAAAACATCACTCCGTTAGCAATGTCTTTTGCAAGCTTTGCTTTTCGTTTGGTGGTGTACTGTCCATTGTAATACACTTTAAACGGAGTAGGTGTGGCAGTAGTAGTAACCATTGCCGAATCGTATTGTGAGTTGCCCCCCTGAATTAAAACACCATTATATGTTACAATATTCCCTGTTTGCGTCATACCCGACGGCCTTCCGTATGCAGGTATGCCCAACACACATTTTGCTGCAGGCATTCCTCTTGTATTCAGCCAATAGTTCAGGCAAACGGTTGCCAAAGTATAATCGCTGTGCTGCCGGTATTGTTGCAGCGGGTCAGTGCTGAAATCGTCATAAGCCATTACATTAAAAAAATCAACGTAGGGAAAAATTTCGTTTCTTATAGCATCTCTGAATCCCCCGGCATACTTACCCGCAGTAATGGCACAGGATAAATAATAACGGGCATCCCGGTGCAGCGAATCTGATAATTCTTTCATTAATGCGGTAAATGTTATATCTGTTCCATCTGTAGTAGAGGGAAATTCCCAATCCATATCTACTCCATCCAGGTTATTGGCCCGCACCGTATTCATTACATCTTTTATAAAATTGTTTCTGCCTGCTGCAGTAGCAGCCATGTTTTTAAAATTGCCTGCCGCACCATCGTTAATACCTAAAAATATTTTGGCATTGTTGGCTCTTGCTTTTGTTGCCACCGCACCCAGGGTAGATGAAGGAGAGGCCGGGGCTGATAGAGTACCCGAACTATTCACTGCATAAAAAGCATATACTACCACATTGGTCATCCGGAATTTTACATCGGGCATAGAAGTAATGCTTCTGTAAGACGGTACATAGCCAACTACATAATAACCAAAAGCCGGCGGTGCCTGAATAACAGCATAAGTAAATGATGTAGCCGTGCTGGCGCAGCCTGTGGTAGTACCCGTTGCATTTTTGGGTGCCACATACCAATAATAGGTTTGCGACATCGGGGTGCTTAGAGCCGGAAAAGTATAGCTGGTTCCACTTACATTACTTGCAATAACCGAAGCCGTTGCAGCCGATGTGCCCAGGTAAACATCGTACCCGATAGCACCTGATACCGCCGTCCAGGAAAAAGTAAATGTTGCGCTGGCACTTGTAATAAAACTTCCAGAGGCCGGGGCAGTGTTGGTAGCACAACCCGGAACAGGTGGCGGAGGCGGGGGATTAGTTCCTCCCTTTTTACTGCAGGAATTAATAATAAAAGCTATTCCCAATAAAGAGATGATATTGATTCTAAAATTCATACGCTGTATTTCAACGTTTAAATTACTTGTTTTGGATGAAATTCAGCATTTTGCTACCCCTTTTTGCGTAGGTTTGTCGCCTAAATTCTCATTATTATGAAGAAGATACTTTTAACGATTGTTCTCTCCGTTAGTTTGTTTTTAAAATCATTTGCCGATGAGGGTATGTGGCTGCCGCTGTT
The DNA here is from genome assembly GCA_043768195.1 of Chitinophagaceae bacterium. GTDB lineage: Bacteria > Bacteroidota > Bacteroidia > Chitinophagales > Chitinophagaceae > JJ008. The sequence continues at coordinate 9,699 of JAYVKT010000463.1, forward strand.
ACTTGGTCAGCAGGTGTATAATGATATGGTGAAAAAAGGATTAAAACTCACCAAAGATCAATTGTATAATATCAACAAAGCATCACTCAAAGATGCCATCATCATTTTCGGCGGTGGCTGCACCGGCGAAATTGTAAGTGCCGAAGGTCTCATATTTACGAACCACCATTGCGGCTATGATGCCATCGCTTCTGCAAGTACAGTAGATCATAATTATCTGCAAAATGGTTTTTATGCAAAAAATAAAGCAGAAGAAATACCTACCAGCTTATCAGTACAATTTCTGCTGCGGATAGATGATGTTACCAAAGAAGTGCTCGACTCCTTAAAAGGATTAAGCGGCACTGAAAGGGTGCAGCGGCAGAGTGCTGTGCTTGCTGCTATTAATAAAAGAATGAGTGACGCTTCAAAAAATATTGAAGTACGGGTAAGCTCTTTGTTTAAAGGCAACCAGTTTCTTGCTTTTGTTTACCAGCGTTACACAGATGTTCGGCTGGTAGGCACACCACCAGAAAGTGTTGGCAAATTTGGCGGCGATACTGACAACTGGGAATGGCCCCGCCACACCGGCGATTTTTCTGTTTTCAGAGTGTATTCCAGTGCAGATGGAATGCCTGCAAAATATACAGAAAGTAATATACCATTAAAACCAAAATGGTATTTGCCTGTTTCATTAAAACCATTGAAGGATGGTGACTTTGCCATGATATGGGGTTATCCCGGTGGCACTAACCGGTACGAAAGTTCGTATGGTGTTAAACTGGCTACCGACATCAATAACCCAACATTAGTAAAGCTGCGGGATGCGAGGCTGAAGTACATGTTTGAAGAAATGAAAAAAGATCCTGCCACTAAATTGCAATTAGCTTCTTCCTACGCCGGCATTGCTAACTATTGGAAATTCTTTGATGGAGAAACAAAACAGCTTCTTAAATATGATGTGGTTGGCCAAAAGAAATTATTTGAACAAAAATTCAATGCCTGGGCAAAAGGGAAACCAGAATATGAAAATATTTTTTCTGACTGGGAAAAAGCCTACGAGGCATGGAGACCCTATGCCAAACACCGCCAATATATTAATGAAGGCATTGGCGGTTCCCCGTTGATTTCTTTTGCTGGCTCTTTATTGCAATTAGAAGCTGCCTTGGTAAAAACCGGCACTTCGCAGGCTGATGTTAAAAAAGCAGTGGAAGCTGCCGACAAACAAAGAGCCGCATTCCTGGAAGAAGAAAATAAAATGTCTGACCAGCATATCGTTGCGGCAGTAACAAAAATGTTTTACGAAGACATTATTAAGGATCAGCAACCCATCGGGTTTTACGGCACATTAAAAAATACCTATGGTCCGCTGGATAATGACGCTACTTATAAAAGCTATGCTGCAGACATGTTCAGCAAAACCATCATTTTTGATAACACAAAATGGAAAGCATTTGTAGCCAATCCTGATGCGGTAACCTTACAGGGAGATCCTGCCTTTGCCCATGCCAGCACTTTTTTTACCAACTACACCAGCAAATACAGTCCTTATTTTCAGCAGTTCAATACAAAAAATGCAGAATTTGGCAGGCTGTACCTGAAAGGCATTATGGAAATGGACCCGGTAAAAGCAAAAATGATGTACCCTGATGCTACATTTACCATGCGGGTAAGCTATGGCGCCGTAAAATCGTACCGGCCAAGAGATGCGGTGTTTTATGATTATGTAACCACTTCAAAAGGCTTATTGGAAAAATATAAAGCTGGTGATTATGAATTTGATTTGCCCGCCAAACAAATTGAATTACTGAAGAAAAAAGTTTTCGGTCA
>JAYVKT010000464.1:0-3926 GCA_043768195.1 Chitinophagaceae bacterium
GAACAAGTGATTGAAAAATGGCGCAGGTATGCAGGTTCAGTAGGCAGTCAGTAGTAGGCAGCCGGCAGTTGGCAGTCAGAATCTTAATATTTATAAATACTTACCTGGATTTTGGATCATGTGACCCAGCATCTTGCCAACTTCCGCATTTTTTTCAGATAATCTTTTGTATTCGTCTCCATTAATATATTTAGCTGCAAACGAAAATTCTATCCAAACATCCGTCTCTGAATTCTCACTGTCGCAATCTGTGAGTTTGCTTAGAAAGTGTGCCGGATACCTTCTTTTTCTATATGCCTCTGCAAAATTTGCACATACAGATCTTGAACTTCTTCTGATTTGATCTGTCAGACTATACGTTTCTTCTTTAGGAAACTTTTTCGAAATTTCAAGAATATCCATTGCAAGCTCAAATGCTTTTTTGAAAACAATCATGTCTTTATAAGATGCCATAGAATTGATTGATTGATTGATTGATTGATTTATTTATTTATTGAGTGAATAATTGTTATCAGGAATTGCCCATTGCCTACTGCCCATTGCCTACTGCCCACTGCTTACTGCCCACTGCCTACTGACTAAAGTCGAATAGTGTAGCCGTAAACATTCCCCTCTCCCTTTTTTTAAATACCACATCCCAGTTACCAATGTAGCGAAGCAATTTTGGAACAAGGTAGTCTCCAAATTTTGTCATCTGCACTTCCATATGTACATCAAAATCATAGACCCCTGCATCATAACTCATGTCGTAGTTGCGGGCCATTATTTCCATCGTTTTCGTATTAAACCAGGTAATCATGCTGTCAATAACAATACTGTTCTTTTCCCCGCTGCGTAAATCATTTTTTGCTTTTACAGAAAAAACATAGCAGGACTGTCCTTCATATTCACCAAAGTCAATAATAAAATCGTACAGCTTTGCCTGGTCAGGTTCAAAGATGTTTATCTTATCGCCGATAAAAGGGATGCCGGGAATCTTTTTACCGGGGTTAAAAAAAAGCATTTTCAACTGCTCTTTTCTTTTTTCCATTCCGTTTTGTGATTTGGGGCGGAAGTCAATCCCCTTCACCACATTATTTTCACCGCAAACAGAGCCTTTTGTAAAAAAAAGTCCTGCATACAATTCCCCGGTGTTATAATTATAGCCTCCATCACTATCATAAAAATCGCCGCTGGTCTTTTCAGTTATTACTTCCATGCTGCGGCAGTTAGCAGAGCGGCTTTGTTTTGTTTTACTTACCAGCGATGCTTTGATTTTCCCTTTCTTGTCTTTTACCCTTATATCATTCCAGGCAGTAAACCCAAGGATGCGGAGATTGCGAAAAGCCTTATAGAAAGTAGTGTCGTTTTTTACCTGGTCAATAAACCGGGGCACATTTAAATTGGTACGGAGAATAACCTCGGAAAGGCTCACCATTTTGGCCAGCCGCTCAGTATCAACAGAATCCTCCTGCTGGGCTGTCAAACTAAAAGAAAAAAGCAAAAAAATCAACCCCATTTGTATTTTCAGCACCATGCTGCAAATTAGATTTTTGAACCGAAAAATGCTTGAGAATGTAAGCAGGAACTCTTACTTTTATCCACTAATCAAAAAACCTTTAATGATGAAAAAGTTTGTACCATTTTTTACCTTTTTACTAATGGCTGCTGCCAGTCAGGCTCAGAGTCCGGAAGCAATGAAGAATCATTACCTGAAAGTCTATAACCAGGCAATTAAGTATAATGATATAAATGCGGCTATTAACGGCCTTCACGGCTACCTCGCAGTTGATAGCAGCCTCAAATACAGAGACACTTTGTCTATGATGTATTTTTCCACTAAATCCTATTACAGTTCCCTGCTTTTGGCTGAAGAAGTATATAAAGCCGATGCTAATAATATGCTGGCCATGGCAAGGGCTGCTGAGTGTTATGACGAGTTGGGGGATCCCAAAACAGCTACCACATTATTTGAACAAGTAACCCCAAAAACTAAAAATCCTTATCACATCTATAAATTGGCTACCTCTCAGTACCAGTTGAAAAGAACGGTGGAAAGCGAAATGTCGGCCAGGGCAGTATTGGCAGATACCAACAGTAAAAAAATAGGAGTAAATTTTACGATGGTTAATGGTGAGCAACAGGCTGTACCTATCAATGCTGCTGCAGCTAACCTGCTGGGTGTATTAAAGATGGATGCTAAAAATTATGCCGGTGCTAAGGTGGATTTTCAGCAGGCACTTACCCTTTTCCCGAATTTTGCGGGAGCTAAAGGAAACCTTGATGTTTGTGATAAAAATTTAAAAGGGGCAACTAAAATACCTGCTAAACCGGGAACGAAACCGAAATAACAAATTGAATTTACTGTCTCTTGATAAAAAAGAGGAAGGGCTTTGGTCTTCCTCTTTTTTTATTATATCAATGTGATTTATCCGCAGGATGCTGTGCATAAAACAGCCAAATACATTTCTCGCAAAGGGGCTAAGAATACAAATACATTTCTCGCAAAGGCGCAAAGGGGCAACGGCGCTAAGAATACATAATACATTTCTCGCAAAGGATTATCCATTTTTTTTCTTTGAATAATACCAAAGTGAAATAGTAAATAGTCTTATGTATTCTTTGCGTCTCCTTTTCTTTGCGCCTTTGCGTGAAATGTATTCGGCTGTTTTATGCACAGCATCCTGCGGATTAATCAAATCGGTATAAACACCTGATTGCATTCTTCATTTTCTACACTATCTGAACGGTGGGATAACAACAAAAAAAAGAAGACCCCGGAAGGCCTTCTTTTTTTTGTTCTTTATTAACTGCGTTTATTAGTTGGTCTTTGTTTTTGCAGCATTGGGTGCATTACCAGAAGGTTGTGTTGATGCTGGTTCTGCTTTTTGTTCAGCAGGTTTCACTTCTGTAGGCCCCGTTTCTAACTTAAGCCCAGCCGGCAGTGCTGGTTGTGTTGCTACTTCATCTTTTTGAGTAGCCGCCGGTTTTACTTTTTGAAATTCAGCCGGCTTTGTATTGCCTGCATCCTCAACCTTTCTTCCATCTCCTTTTTCAATTGCTGGTTTTGTTTTTGGCGCATCAACAGGAACAAACTTTGCATCGGCTGGTTGTTCCGGATAACTTTTAACCTGTACAGGAGTTGAACGATTGACCACTTGTTTGTCTGCAACTGGTGTACCACCCCAGTTTGGAGTAGTGGCAGGCAATCTAAACTGCTCTGGCACTTCAGGGTTTGGTGTAGCTTCTGTTTTTGTAATAGAAGCATCGGCCTTTTGTATTACCGGTTTTAAATTATTATCATTTTCAGATTTTATATCATCTGGCTGAGCTTTTGCAGGTGCTGGTTTTCCATCAAACGCATTGATAGAAACAATGCCGGGGTTTTGTACCCCCGCAACATTTTTCTGTTGGGCTTGTTTTTTTGCTCTTTCTTCTGCCACCCATTGAGAGTAAAGCTTACCATCCTTCATTATAGGTCGAGCATTGCCATTTGACTGGTTTGCTTCCTGTACGGTTAAAGACTTAGTAGGAATTATAGAATTTCCCGACCCTTGCTGTGCCGAGCTAACAGCAACAGTTCCTATAAAGGCGGCAAATATTAATATTTTCTTTTTCATATATTTTCTTTTGAGTTGGGTTTATTTAATCAGGTGAATTGACCATGTACTAAGAGTATTACTCGAATTATTCAGCGTAACAGAACCCGAGGTATTATGAAATGTCTGGATGCGAACCAAGTCACCGGCATTCAAAGAAAGGTCACCAGAAAATGTAACTCCCGAGAACGCATTCGCAGTAGTCATATTACTAAATGAGTTATTAGTGTTGGCTCCATTAACAAAAATACTTGCTGAAGCATAACCACTTCCCGAAGCACCAGGTTGATTGTAGGTTAATTGAGTGTTGATATTATATTTACCGGTTTTAAATTATTATCATTTTCA
>JAYVKT010000465.1:0-6194 GCA_043768195.1 Chitinophagaceae bacterium
ATGGCACTTCGTTCTTTTAAGCAGCGGGAAATGAACCAGTACAGGATGCTGATGGGAGTAACACTTTTATTGGGTGTTGCTTTTGTAATTCTGCAGTGGCTGGGTTTTCAGGAATTGTGGGCACAAAAAATAACGTTTCGTGGTTCTGGTGCCGGGCAATTTCTGTATGTGATTTTTGGATTGCATGCCATACATGTAATCGGTGGAATAATTGCTTTGATAGTAATGTTCATCAAAGCATTTATTGGCAAAACGAAACTGTACAGCTCAGTGCCGGTGGAAGTAATGGCCGTGTACTGGCATTTTGTAGATGTACTTTGGATTTATTTGTTGTTTTTTTTCCTGATAATAGGAGGAAGATAAACAGTGATAAAATAGATTGGTCGGTTTCATCCCGAAGAAACCAAAAGATATACAGTAAGAAAAATTTCGAAACCCCCCTTTAGGGGATGGGGGCAAATGTTTTAAATATGTCAACACAAGCAACGACAGCACATCAAACCAAATGGTGGAGCGGCGGAAAAAGCCCCTTCAACCTGGAGTATGGCAAAGTGATGATGTGGTACTTTTTGATGAGTGATGCCTTTACGTTTGGGGCATTCCTGATTTCGTATGGCTCTATCCGGTTTAGTCAAAACTTCTGGCCCGACCCGAATGTGGTGTTCAATGCTTTTCCGGGAGCTGGCCATGCCAACCTGCCATTGGCGTTTGTGAGTGTGATGACTTTTATTCTTATCATTAGTTCTGTTACCATGGTACTGGCTGTGCATGCCGGGCATAAAGGGGATAAAAAAGGAGTAATGAAGTGGATGGTATGGACAATCATTGGTGGACTGGCATTCTTAGGTTGCCAGGCATGGGAGTGGCATCACCTTCTTACTGGTGAACATGCTGTGCTGGTAGGCGATAAACTTGAACTGATTCCTCAGAACATGAGAGGCAATCCATGGGGTGAGTTGGTAGAAAATTCTTCGGCCATAACAGCAGCATTAACGAATAGCTCTCATGAGACATTAGTTCACATGGCGCATGAATATCCAAAAGAAGGAATGGCAGCATCAATGGAAGCATTGGAAAAAATGACGGGTGGACAATTAGCCGGTATGATAGATGTGGCACATGCACATGTAAGGGAAAAAGGACCAGTGGCTTTTGGTGGCTATTTCTTCGGCATCACCGGTTTCCATGGTTTCCATGTATTCTCCGGGGTTGTCATTAATATCATTATGCTGATAATGACACAGAAAAATGTGTTTCAAAATAAAGGGCATTACCTCATGATTGAAAAAGCTGGTTTGTACTGGCACTTTGTGGATCTGGTTTGGGTATTTGTATTCCTTTGTTTTTATCTGATATAAAAGGGAAGAGCAAATTTCACGGAAGGTGTGATTTGGATTTTAAATTTGTCATTTAGTTTATTATGGAACATACATCAACAGTTTCGCCGGAAGTAACTTTTGAACATCATCATTCTGATGAAGAGTTTAAGAGAAGAGTGAAGAAGACAACCATCCTGCTTTCTATCTTAACGGTAATTGAATTGGCAATAGGCTTGCTTATTTACAATTTGAATAAAGGGGATACCAACAGGGATTTTCTGATACTCTGTTTTAAAGGGGTGGTTTGTATTCTTACATTGGCCAAGGCTTATTACATTGTTTCAGTATTTATGCACCTGGGTGATGAGATAAGAAACATGATCATGACCATTGTGGTGCCACTGATGCTGTTTATCTGGTTTATTATTGCGTTTATTTATGAAGGCAATTCATACAAGAACCTTCGCAACAAGTATGACCCTTATTTTAAAGAAACAACAATGCCGAAAGAAAAAGGGAAAGCAACGCATCAGGAAGAGAAGCCGGTAATAAAAAGTGGGAAAGAATAAAAAAGCATATTATTACTAAAGAAACTTAACCATTAAACCACCAGGCGGTTTAATGGTTTTTTATTACTACTTACCCGTCTTTTGTATAGAAAAGGAAGTTTGGTGATTGACCGGGAGAGTATAAATTTTGAAAGGTGAACAAGAAAGCTCTATACGCAGTAATGCTGGCCATGCTGTTGCCACTAACTGCTTATTTTATTGTAAAAAGAAAAAGCGAAACCGCTGTTACCATGCCACGGCATTATTTGCCCGATTCAGTAGTATCGCTAACAAAGAATGGTAAAAGAACAACTGATACAGTCTGGCACAAGCTGGCCGATTTTTCATTAACTAACCAGGAAGGCAAAACGGTAACCTTAGATAGCCTGAAAGGTAAAATCATTATTGCCGATTTCTTTTTTACACATTGCCCCACCATTTGCCCGGCCCTTACCCAAAATATGAAACGGCTGGTTCAATCCATTCATAACGGAAAACGGGTAGGCGACAGAACCAACAAGCAAGTTCATTTTCTTTCTTTTAGTATTGACCCCGAACGGGATTCGGTAGAACGATTAAAATACTGGGCGGATAAATATCAAATTAACCCCGAACAATGGTGGTTGTTAACCGGCCCTAAAAAAGCCATTTATGATATGGTGATTGAAGAAATGAAAGTGGGGCTGGTAGATGGAAAAGGAGTGGACACTAATTTTATACACAGCGATCGTTTTGTACTCATTGATAGCAACCGGCATGTAAGGGGTTATTACAGTGGACTGGATTCAATTGCCCTTGCTCAATTATCAAAAGATCTGGTACTGCTTACCATGGAAAAAGATCCGAAGAGTAAAAGTTTTTTTGATGGCAAACTGGAACTCATGGCCATTGTTTTCTTATTGGCCATTATGGGTGTGGGCTTACTGTTATTCTTTATCAGAAAGAAAAAATAAAATATGCTAAAGGCTGTCTGGAAAAAAAACGATAAGAAAGCAAAGGTGCTGATATTTACATTTTCTGCTATCGTATTTGCAGCGGTCATGCTATTAAGCCGTGTCAGGCTGAATGTAAATCCAGGGTTTGATATTCACCTGTTTGCCAAAACTAATGCCATTATCAATTCTTGTGTGGCGGTATTATTAGTAATAGCCTTAATTGCTGTAAAAAGTAAAAACTACCAACTGCATCGTAACCTGATGATGACAGCCATGTTTCTTTCCGTTCTTTTTTTAGTAAGTTATATTTGCCATCACCTGTTTGCCGGAGAAACAAGGTTTGGCGATGTAAACCACGACGGCATCGTTACTGAATTGGAGAAAGCAGCAGTAGGCAACAGCCGTATTTTTTATTACATTATTCTCGGTACTCATATTCCGCTGGCGGGTATTATTCTTCCTTTCATTCTCTTCTCCGCTTACCGTGCATTAACAGGCGAATTTGATAAGCACAAAAAATTAGTTCGCATTACCTGGCCCATTTGGTTTTATGTAGCAGTAACTGGGGTGGTGGTGTATTGGATGATTAGTCCGTATTATGGTTAGTAGAATAAACGGGGGAAGTATAAATACACCCCTTTATTCATGGTTCGGCAATTGTAAGCGGCATTGTGTATTTTGCAATAGTAAACACCAACTTGTCCATGACTGCATTCAGCAAAGCTTTTGAAGACGTTCAGCAATTAGTAAGCACCTTCAACAGTAATTACAACCACTACATGAGCCCCGGCTACAGCGAAGCGGAAGCAAGACAGGACTTCATTGATAATTTTTTTATTGCCCTCGGTTGGGATGTACGGCATAAGCATCAAACCAATCCTTACGAACAGGAAGTAAAGATTGAGAAAAGCCAGAAGCAGCAAAACGAAAGTGCAAGAAAAAGGGCCGACTATGCTTTTTTTACAGCACCCAATTATAAAGACGAAGTATTTTTTGCAGAAGCCAAAAAACCAAGTGTATTAATTGAAAGCAATCCGCAGCATTATTTTCAAACCATAAAATACGGATGGAACAGCGGTTGCCCCATTTGTGTACTCACCGATTTTGAAGAACTGGTAATAATTGATTGCCGCCAGAAACCAGATTTAAAATATGCTCTTAACGGCAAGCATAAAAGTTATCGCTATACAGATTATACCAACGAAGAAAAATTTGCAGAAATATACTGGCTCTTTAGCCGGGAGGCGGTAACCAATAACAGCCTGCAAAAATATGCGGCGGCTTTACCAAAGCCCAAAGGCAAAGTAGTACAAAAGCTTTATTTAAAGGCGGCTACCAGGCTATTGATGATAGCTTCCTGGAATACATTGATGGCATAAGGGAAAATATTGCCAAAGCATTTAAAAAGCACAATGAAGACCTGAATAGTGAGCAATTAACGGAAGCTACACAACGAACAGTTGACCGCTTAGTATTTATCCGTTTTCTGGAAGATAAATTTATAGAAGCAGACGAACATGTAAGCGAATGGAAAAGCTGGAAAGATTTTATAACTGATTGCAGAAAATTAGATGCCAAGTACAATGGGGTGGTATTTAAAAAGCATTTTATTGATGAGCCACATTTTCTGGGTGCTGATGAAAAATTGTTTCTCGACATCTGCAGCGACATCAGCAACCTTAACAGCCCTTACGATTTTAACTATATACCCATACATATACTCGGCAGCATTTACGAACGGTTTTTGGGTAAAATAGTACGGGCCACCGACAAACGGGTTTTTATAGAAGAAAAACCAGAAGTACGAAAAGCCGGCGGTGTGTATTATACACCCAAGTACATTGTTGATTACATTGTAAAAAATACAGTAGGCAAACTTATTGACGGACTTACGCCAAAACAAATTACCGAAAAACGATTTGCTGATATTGCCTGCGGCAGCGGCAGTTTTTTAATTGGTGTGTATGATTACCTGCTGGACTACCATAAAAAATACTACACTGAAAAGTTAAGCCCACGAATTGAAAGCATATTACAGGAAATAAAAAGTAAAAATAAAAAAGGGGCAATACTGGAAGATGATGGCAATGCAGAATTGCGGGATGGGCAATGGGTGCTTACCCTAAAACTTAAGCAGCAAATACTGCTGAATAATATTTACGGGGTGGATATAGATGCACAGGCAGTGGAAGTAACGCAACTGAGTTTGTTTTTAAAAATGCTGGAAGAAGAAAGTGTGAGCACAACAAGTGGTGGAGGTTTGTTTAGCAAAGTGCTGCCCGACCTTAGTAAAAACATAGTTTGCGGCAACAGCCTGATAGGGTTTGATATAATGAACGGACAGTTATTTGAAGATGATGAATTGAAGAAACTAAATCCGATGGATTATGAAACCGCTTTTCCGGCAATAATGCGGAACGGTGGTTTTGATGCAGTGGTGGGGAATCCGCCGTATATACCAATTGAAATATTTTCTGATGCAGAAAAAAGGTATTACCAAAGTAAATTTCCGGAGTTTAAAAGAAAGTATGATTCTTCAGTTATTTTCATATCTAAGGCTTTAAGTACTTTAAATAAAAATGGTTTACTTGCTTACATCTCTTCTCAAACATGGGAAACAGGAGAAAACTATTCAGAGTTTAGAAAAAAAATATTCTCAAATTATGGATGTGTTGAAATAATAAACCTCCCCTTCAATATTTTCAAAGATGCTTATGTTGATACCGGAGTGTTTATCTTTTCAAAAACACATAAACCTAATTATAATTTCTATAGCTATGCAAAAAAAGAAAAAATTGAAATAATTCCAGAATTACCTTTTGAAGTCATTGAGACAACTCTAATAAAAGAGCCTGACTATAAATTGATTTTTAATAATAGTGTTAATCAAATCCTACAAAAACTTAGCTCAGATGAATTTTTTAATCTGGGAGAAATTACAATTTCTACTCAAGGTTTATCTGGAAGTAGGTTTAACAAAACAACCATTGTTTCCGGGGAATGGGCTTTACCATTTTACAATGCAACCGTAAAAAGATATTCTATTGAATTAGACGAAGGCTACAAGACCAGTTTGAAAGAAATGCAGTCGCTATATCAATTTTATAAAAAAGCGGAAAAGATTTTGATTAGAAGGATTATTAACAGGCAGGATAGGTTAGATGCAGTTTATTTAAATGAAGAAGGCGTTTTTAAAAAAGATTTAAACCCTTTTATTTTAAAAGAATCAAGTATTAACACAAAATATCTTCTTGCATTAATAAACAGTAAATTATTTTCTTGGCTTTATCTCAATAGTTCTTCAATTGTAACAAAGGATGATTTCAGACAAACCACTTTGGCCGAATTAAGAAAGTTGCCGATACGGAAAATCTCTGTATCAACTAAACAGC
>JAYVKT010000466.1:0-2421 GCA_043768195.1 Chitinophagaceae bacterium
CTTTCTGATAATCAAGAAGGCAAATAGAACTAACAACAATAAAAATGGTAGTACAAAACTATATGCTGCCAAAAAAGAACCCGGAACTATTGCTTTCAACCAATCATGAAAGACGCCAAAGAAGAAAAAAATACAAAGCAGGATAAAAGAAAAAAGGCATGCTTTATAATTATTTCTGAATATAAGAAAGAAAACCCCGTGCAAGACTAAGGTGGCACAGCAATACTTCGCCAATAATAAGAGAGCTGGTACAACCGGAACCAGGAAAAAATTTTCGGTAAAGCCGTGAAAAACAAAAAAAAATGGCAGTAAGTATAAAAAGAATGGGTAACTGAATATTTTATTTAATTTTTCCCGGAGCATAAATTATCATTCAGCAATTTAATACTGTCACAAGAAATTAATCATCCAGTTTCAACACTGCCAAAAAGGCTTCCTGCGGCACTTCCACATTTCCTATCTGCCGCATCCGCTTCTTACCCTCTTTCTGTTTTTCCAACAGTTTGCGTTTACGGCTTATATCACCACCATAGCATTTAGCCGTTACATCCTTCCGCATGGCAGAAATTGTTTCTCTTGCCACTACTTTAGCGCCGATAGCTGCCTGTATGGCAATCTGGAACTGCTGACGGGGGACCAACTCTTTTAACTTCTCACATAATTTTCTTCCAAACTCATGAGATCGGCTGCGGTGTATCAATGCACTTAGTGCATCTACTTTATCGCCATTCAGCAATATATCCATCTTCACAATGTCTGCTTCACGAAAACCAATGGGATGATAATCAAAAGAAGCATAGCCTCTTGTTTGCGATTTTAGTTTGTCGTAGAAGTCAAAAACAATCTCCGTCAATGGCATTTCAAAAATCAACTCCACTCTTGTTGTAGTAAGATAGCTTTGGTTCATCAGTATGCCTCTTTTACCCAAACACAAGGTCATAATGTTGCCGATATAATCCGGCTTGGTAATAATTTGTGCTTTAATAAAAGGTTCATCAATATGATCAGTTCTTACCGGGTCGGGAAACTCGGTAGGATTATTTACGATTATCTTCTCCCCTTTCGTTGTGTAAGCAATAAAACTTACGTTGGGTACAGTAGTGATAACTGTTTGATTAAACTCTCTCTCTAATCGTTCCTGTATTATTTCCATGTGCAGCAAACCAAGAAAGCCGCAACGGAAACCAAAACCAAGTGCCTGTGATGTTTCTAACTCATAGGTTAATGATGCATCATTTAATTGCAACTTGTCCATACAATCCCGCAGTTCTGCAAAGTCATCTGTATTTACGGGAAAGATACCTGCAAACACCATCGGCTTCACTTCCTGAAAACCTTTAATAATTTCCTGTGTAGGATTAGCTGCCAGTGTTATCGTATCTCCCACTTTCACTTCTTTCGCATTCTTGATGCCGGTAATAAGATAACCCACGTCGCCGCACAACACTTCTCTTTTCTCCGCCATCTTCAGTTTGAGAATACCCACTTCATCTGCACTATATTCCTGATCTGTCGAAACAAATTTTACTTTATCGCCTTTCTTTATCGAACCATTCCTTACCCTGAAATAAACTATGATACCCCGGAATGAATTAAACATACTGTCAAATATCAAAGCCTGCAAGGGTGCATCAGGTTTACCCACAGGTGCGGGAATTCTGTTTACAATCGCATCCAGCACTTTTTCCACTCCTAAACCGGTACGTCCGCTGGCATGAAGGATGTCTTCCTTTTTACAACCAATCAATTCAATGATCTGGTCTTCCACTTCTTCAATCATTGCCCCGTCCATATCAATTTTATTGATGACAGGAATAATCTCAAGATCATTATCAATAGCCAGGTATAAATTACTGATAGTCTGCGCCTGAATACCTTGTGTAGCATCCACTAAAAGCAAACAACCTTCGCATGCAGCCAATGCACGGCTCACTTCATAACTAAAGTCCACATGGCCGGGGGTATCAATCAGGTTCAGGATGTATTCCTGCCCGTCGGTGTGTTTATAATTGATCTGGATGGCATGGCTCTTAATCGTAATGCCTTTCTCCCGTTCCAGATCCATATCATCAAGCACCTGATCCATCATATCCCTGTCGCTGATCGTGCCGGTACTTTGCAGCAGCCGGTCAGCCAGTGTAGATTTTCCATGGTCAATATGTGCGATAATGCAAAAATTTCGGATGTTCTTCATGTACGATTTACCTCTTTTTTCAGGTGGGCAAAGGTAGCGGATTTAGGTGGGTTTTGAGGGATTGTTTAGTGGGCTTTTGAGCCCTGATTGAGTTGTAGTTGCGACGCTCCGTTCGGGGTTCGGTAATTCAGTTCGACAAGCTAATAACGACATCTTCACTCAACCAACTAAAAAAAACTACATTTGAAACGAATAATAATTTCTATTAACTAAGATTTTATAATGAG
>JAYVKT010000467.1:0-11710 GCA_043768195.1 Chitinophagaceae bacterium
TGCAGTGTTATGCTGCTGATAATAATAGCCGCCGTAGATATCCAAAACATTTTTGGTATCGAAACAGCTACCCAGTTTGTTTGGTTGCTCTTTACGATAAAAGCACTTGTCAAACCGGCAAACATCATTACAATGCTCCCAATGGCCACCCACATAGTAAACTTGTGGGGATGGATTCTTTTGCCCCTATCCCCTGAAGGGGAACTTTCAACCTCTTTTATATCTAAGTCTTTCACCATTAATCAAACTCTCTTTTTAATCGAACTCTTTTACACCCCTTTAGGGGATGGGGGCTCTTATGCTTTGCTCAACAATAACGCTAACATCACCACCGGCAAGTACATATAGCTTCCAAACATTACCTGCCTTGCCGAACCTACATCCATTTTTCTATACAGTGTTACACACCTTCCTATCATAAACAAATTCGCTATGCCTATTAGTATCAAACTTATTATTCCCTGTGTGTTATTATAATTACACATTCCGGTATAATAAGGTGCTATCGTAACCGGTACCAATATCAATGAATAAGCAATGGTCTGCATTGCTGTAAACTTTGTTGGTCCTTCATTTGCCGGCAACAATTTAAACCCTGCTGTTGAATAATCTTTGTGCGACACCCAGGCAATGGCCCAAAAATGGGGGAACTGCCAAAAAAATTGAAACGCAAACAAAACCCAACCTCCTGTTCCGAGGTTATTATCACCAGCGGCCCAGCCAATTAAACAAGGCAATGCTCCCGGAACTGCACCTACTAATACGGCGATTGAATTTACTTTCTTCAACGGCGTGTAAATAAATGCATAGAGAAACAAACTAAACGCTGCCAATCCTGCCGCCAGCCAGTTGAAATAATTTCCCAAGATAAAAACACCAAGAGCACCAGTAATAATGGCAAAAGCCCATCCTTCTGTTGCACTCATACGACCTGAAGCTATCGGACGTTTTGCTGTCCGCTTCATCATCGCATCCGTATCTTTTTCAACTACCTGGTTTATGGCATTAGCACTGCCTGTTACCAGCATCCCACCTGCAAAGAGCAATAGTATCATCATCCACTTATTCCGCACATAATCTTCCGAACCCTGTGTCAGCAAAAAACTTATCACACTGCTGAACACCACCATGATACTCAGCGAAAGCTTTACTAATTGTAAATAATCTTTAACCTTCTTCATCAGCTTCCGCTTGCGAGGCGAAGCCGAAGCAATCACCTCTATTTTTATGTTCCCAACTTCTGTACTACTATCATCTTCGTTGCAAGTTTACCCAGAGTTTAACGAAGGGCACTCTTCATTGTTCTGTAATTCTATTCAGCATTTGGCAACTACTCCCACACTTTCAAAAATTCCTTTCCTTTATTTCTTTTTATTGAACCCCTACAGGGTTCAAATACATCCTTCGTTTTCATTCCCCGGATTGAAATCCGGGACTATTCAAATTCAACCCCTTCGGGGTTATCCATCAATTATCTTCAAATAAAATAAGAACTCTCATATTTTAAAGTCTCTAACTCGTAACTCGAAACTCACAACTCGAAACTTCTAGTGCTTACTCTCATTCTCTCCAATTGGTTCTGTCTGCGGAATAAAATCTCTTCCATCTTTTGCATAATCATACGCCCAGCGGTGAACCTCAGGAATTTCGCCATCCCAGTTACCATGTCCCGGACGTAAAGGTGTTGTCCACTCCAATGTATTAGCTCCCCATGGGTTCTTGTTGGTTACTTTTCTACCTTTGAATATAGAATAGATAAAGTTGAACACAAACATCAATTGCACAGCAAATACTATAATAGAAACGATGGTAATCATTTTATCTAACTCCGGGAAATCGTTGAACGACACCCAGCCTCTTTTATCTAAGTAACGACGGGGAATACCGGCAAGGCCCTGGTAGTGCATTGGCCAGAAAATCAGATAAGAACCGATCATAGTAACCCAGAAATGGATATACCCCAGCGTACTGTTCAGATAGCGGCCAAACATTTTCGGGAACCAGTGATATACACCGGCAAACATGCCAAAGAAAGATGCTACTCCCATTACAATATGGAAGTGAGCCACCACAAACATGGTATCATGCAAGTGAATATCTATCGTTGAGTTTCCGAGGAAGATACCTGTCAATCCACCAGAAATAAATAAGCTAACGAAACCAATTGCAAATAATGTAGCCGGAGTAAAGCGGATGTTGCCCCGCCACAAAGTCGTTAACCAGTTAAATACTTTTATAGCCGAAGGCACCGCAATCAATAATGTAAGCAATACGAATATCGAGCCGAGGAATGGATTCAATCCCGTTACGAACATATGGTGCGCCCAAACCAGGAAGGCGAGAATGGTAATAGCAAACAAAGAACCCAGCATCGCCATATAACCAAAGATTGGTTTGCGGCTGTTCACCGATAATATTTCTGACACCATGCCCATGGCTGGTAATAGAATGATATATACTTCCGGGTGACCGAGGAACCAGAACAAGTGCTGGAATAGAATAGCACTACCACCTTCGTTCGGTAATATTTCGCCATTTACTACTATATCACTTAGGTAGAAACTCGTACCGAGGTTACGATCAAATAACAATAAAATTAATCCTGATAATAATACAGGGAATGATAATACACCAAGTACTGCGGTAAAGAACAAAGCCCAGATTGTTAATGGAAGCCTTGTCATACTCATGCCCTTTGTACGCTGGTTAAGGATAGTAGTGATATAGTTCAAACCACCGAGGAGCGATGATACAACGAACAATGCCATACTTACTATCCACAAATCCATTCCCAGTTTTGAACCCGATGATGCCTGACCTAATGCACTTAGTGGTGGATATATCGTCCATCCGCCTGAAGCTGGGCCGGTAGAAATAAACAAAGATGAAATCATTACTATACTGGCCATAAAGAAAAACCAGTACGACAACATATTCAGAAATGGAGAAGCCATATCTCTTGCACCAATCTGAAGAGGAATAAGAAAATTCGCAAATGTTCCGCTTAATCCGGCTGTCAATACAAAAAACACCAGTACTGTTCCGTGCATGGTGATGAGGGCATAATAAAATTCTGGTTGAATCTGACCGCCTGCTGCCCACTTACCAAAAAAAGTTTCGAGAATCGGGAAAGTTTGTTCCGGATAACCCAACTGCAAACGGAAGAGAACAGAAAATAAACCTCCAATGATTGCCCATATGATACCGGTAATCAAAAATTGTTTAGCAATAGTTTTATGATCCTGGCTGAAGATATACTTCGAAACAAAGGATTGCTGATGATGGCCATGGTGCCCATCATGATGCGCCGCATCTGCGGTGGCCACTCCGGAACTTATGTTCATTGCTTCACTCATACTCTTTTATTTTTGCCCCCATCCCCTAAAGGGGGGTTTCAAATTATCTTATTTTAAGATGCCTGGGTTCAGCACCAATTTATTTTCCGTTAGTTAGCACCGCCACCGGCTTTACAGTATCCGATTTTGCTGCATTTGGATCTTTGTCAGGGTTAGCTACAAAATACTGTGGTTTTTTTAAAGCCATATAGGCATCAAACTCTTCTTGTGTTTCCACTATTACCACACCCCGCATACTATAGTGACCTTTTCCGCACATCTGGTCGCAGGATAGTTCATATACAAAGTCAGGCTTCCCTGTTTTTTCAATCATTTCTTTAGTGGTAAATTTTGGGGTAAACCACATAGTCGTTGGTGTACCCGGCACCGCATCCATCTTCATTCTGAAATGAGCCAGGCCAACGTCGTGTATTACGTCTTTTGCATTAATAACCAATTTCACTGGCCTATTAACCACTAAGTGTACTTCGCCAGCATTATAAATATCATCATGGTTAGCCGGATCGTCCCACAACTGTCCCATTGGGTTGCCTTTGGCCTCGTCCGTATTCTTAAAGTATTTTTTTCCTAAAATTTTGTCTTTGCCGGGGTAGCGAAACTCCCATTTGAACTGGCTGCCGGTTACCTCTACCACCATTGAATCCTTCGGTTCTTTACCGGTAATCTTATACCAGTAAAATAACCCAAAACCAACCAGCACCGTTAATGCGATAGCCGGTATCACCGTCCAGATTAATTCTAATTTATTGTTGTGGGGATAGTAGTAAGCTTTTCTTTTATCAGACTCCTGGTATTTAAAAGAAAACCAAAACAAGGCTACCTGTGTAACGATAAATACGATACCTGTAAGGGCTATCGTTATATAAAGCATCCTGTCAATCAGTACACCATGATCAGATGCTGCTTCACCCAGAATTTTTCCTTTTAATTTTTCATTGCAATAGTAAACACCAATCAAACCAATGATGAGAAATGCCAGCAGCATAAATGCATTGACCTTGTTCGTTTGTTTCCTGGCTTTTTCTTCGCCACGCAACACTGCCACATACTCACTGGCCTTGGCTATCTGAAAAGTAATCAGAAAACCCAACCCTAAAATTGCAACGATGAAAATTGTTTGCATAAACTATATATCTAAATTCCAAATAATAAATTCTAACGACCTCTTCAAACTATGTATGGTGTATCAAACTTTCTTTTACAAAAGGGTGGTTCTTTGCCAGCAGCGGAGCCTTGCTTAATGCCCTGCCGGTTACGAACATTATTACTCCTATAAATCCTAAGGCCACACCAAAATCCCACAATATCATCGGCACTTGAGTTGCCCCTGTTTTTTCATTCGTCATAGGGCTTGGAAATACCATTTGATAAAAATCAAGCCAGTGACCAAAAATGATCAGCAAGGCCATAAAGGTCACTGTTCCGTAATTTCTCTTTGCGCCCCTTCTCATTAATAATAACAACGGAGCAAGGAAATTGATTATAAACATTAGCCAAAATATTCCGCTATATGCCCCTTGTGCCCTTGGTTTGAAATAAGTGGTCTCTTCCGGAATGTTGGCATACCAGATAAGCATAAACTGGGAGAACCAGAGGTAAGTCCAGAATACAGAGAAAGCAAACATGAACTTACCAATATCATGCAAGTGTTCGTCGTTTGTATATTCTAAATAACCCTTGTTCTTTAAATACACTACGAACAAGGCTATCAATGCCATACCCGAAACAAATGTACTGGCAAAAGTGTACCAGCTGTACATGGTGCTGTACCAGTGTGCATCAATACTCATCAGCCACAGCCAGGGGATGGAAGACATAACAGTTAATGAAAAAACCACGATAAAAAGAGCTGCCCATACGGTATTCTTCCAGATATATTTTTTTCTTCCGTCAACAGAGGTAATGGGATCATTATCCAGGCTGCGGGAAAGTTTTCTCATTTTCCAGCCGAGCAGCGACCATGCTACGATGGTGAACACTGTCATAAAGGTGTATAAGCCTTTATTTAGAAATCCTTTTTTAAAATTCAGTATAGCATCATGCTTTACATGTTCCGCATCTGTCCAGTGATAAATGCTGTGATTATCTCCATAAGAAATAGCTAGAAGAATTGCCAACGCAATAACACCGAGTACAGGTACTACTGCTGAAATAGCTTCCGGCACCCGGCGAAAAGCCATTTGCCAACCACCCCAGGCTAATGTAGTGGCACAAATAAAAAACATTGAGGCATTTACTACCAGCAAAAAGAAAACACTGTTCTGTAAAAGACTTGCCCAGAACCGGGCATCTTTCATGTGCTTTTCTTCAGGGCTGCCACCACCGCCATGTGTGTTAATGTATAAAGCAATAATCGCTACGAGACCCAATGCCATCAATGCAATGGATATCATGTTGTATCTCTTTGTTACTATAAACTTTTCCCGTATTGACATCAGTGTTCGTTTATAAATTCTTCAATAATATCTTTTACTTCGCTTTAGCTGTTGTATCTGTTGCAGGCATTGTTGCCGCAGCAGCGTTTGCCTGTTTTTCTTTAATATAATGAACAACCATCCAGCGTTGTTTTGTACTTAGTTGAGAAGCATAACTCCCCATTTGTCCTTTTCCATAAGTTAAAGAGTGAAACATAGTACCCGATGCCATGGCTTTCATATCATCACCCATTAAATTTTTGGGTGCGGCGGGATACGGACCATCTCCACCTTTCCATAAAGGGCCATTTCCATCCAATTTTTCACCATGACAAATTCCACAGTTAACAAGGTACAACCTGGCTGCTTCCACAAATTCGTTAGCAGCTAAAGCAGGTAAGGGATTCGTTACATTTTTTGACTGTGCATATCCTGTTGAATCATCGGGCAATGTGTACACCTGCAGCATATCTCCCTGGGCAATGGTGCCAATGACCGGCTTTCCCGTATAATTAATTCCTTTGTTTTGCAATGCCTCCGTTGATGCATAGGTTTCATAAGCCCGGCTGTATGCCATGTCGGGCATATAAGCCCGGCCCGGGCTGCGCCTCACTTTGTTGCAACTAACCATGCTAACCACCAACGCTGCAAAGGCTGTTATAATCCAATATTTTTTCATCACTCTGTATTTAAAATCTATTCTTGGTTCTTTTTTTATCATCAACCCACCCCAAGTCGTTTATAGGATTTGATTTACTTATTTCGCCCCTCCAAGGAGGGGAAAAATCCTGTCATTTATAAGAACTATTCAAGCCTAAGTTCCCCTTTAGGGGACAGGGGCTTAATGAACTGCTTCTTCTTTTCTTTCAAATCGTTTTGTGTCTTTATCATAACGACCCAGCCACCAGCCGGTTTCCTTATATTGTACCTGCACATCTGTTGCTCCAATACTTTGTAAAAAACTTATTGCTTCACTATCATTTGTTTTATCGGTGCATTCTAATGCCATTACAAAAGTATCGTCTGTAGAACGGGGGTTAAAATGGTCTTTTCTTACAAAAGGTGCCAACTGGCACAGGTAACAAAACGTAAGTACCATACCTACCGCTGCAAATAAAACTGTCAACTCAAAGGTGATAGGAATCCAGGCAGGTAATGCAAAGAATGGTTTACCCCCAAAATTCAACTGCCAGTCCACCGTTAATGCCCAGGTAATAAAACCAACGGCGGTTGCTGTTCCGGTAATTGCATAAATGAAGCCTGCAGTATGAAGGCTCGTATCCCGAAGACCCATTGCTTTATCCAATCCATGAATAGGAAATGGCGTAAAGACATCATGAATCTTATAACCGGCACGACGGGTTTTTTTTACGGCAGGGAATAATACCGCCTCATCATAAAAATTACCTGTTACAAATTTTTTTACACTCATTGTTTAGCTTTTAGCTATGAGTTTCGATCCGCCAACCGGCGGAAAGAAACCTTAAAACCATTTTATTCTTTCAATATCTACAGGCTCGTATCCGCCAACCGGCGGATAACGGCTTGTAGCTTCTCTCTTTTAATGATCATGCGTCTCATCATGGGCAAACTTATCAGTATCCTTAACTTCCACTACATCCATTTTCTCTTTAAAGTTTTCACCGCTTCTTTTCAATATATGTTTAATCTCTGCTATTGCAATTACCGGGAAGAATTTGGAGAACAGGAAATAACAGGTGAAGAACAAGCCGAATGTTCCCAAATAAAATCCAACCTCCCAAATTGTTGGTGTGTAATAGGTACTCCATGCACTTGGCAAGTAGTCACGGTACACAGAGGTAACGATAATTACAAAACGTTCGAACCACATACCAATGTTTATCAAAATAGACATGAAGAATGTAAGCACCAGGTTCCTTCTCATTTTGCGGAACCAGAAAATTTGTGGTGATAATACGTTACATCCCATCATAATCCAGTAGCTCCAGCCATACGGGCTATTTAGATTTAAGCGGTTTTCAAAGAACGCAAAGTTCTCGTACGGCACGGCTGAATACCAGGCCATAAACAACTCGGTGAGGTAAGCAATACCGACTATAGAACCGGTCAGTACAATTACTTTATTCATCACTTCGATGTGCTCATAAGTGATGTATTCCTGTAAGCCTAATACTTTTCTTGTAACCAACAAAAGTGTTTGCACCATCGCAAAGCCTGAGAAGATGGCACCCGCAACGAAGTAAGGTGGGAAGATGGTTGTATGCCAACCCGGAACAACGGATGTGGCGAAGTCGAATGATACAATTGTGTGTACTGACAATACAAGTGGTGTACTTAAACCTGCCAGCACTAATGAAAGTGCTTCATGACGTTGCCAGTGTTTGGTGCTGCCTGTCCAACCGAAAGCCGCCACACCATAAAACATTTTTCTCCATTTCTTTTTGGCTCTGTCCCGCAGGGTAGCCAAGTCAGGTATTAAACCAGAATACCAGAATAATAAAGAAACAGTGAAGTAAGTTGATATCGCAAATACGTCCCAAAGAAGTGGTGAGTTAAAGTTCACCCACAGCGGACCTCTTGTATTTGGATAAGGAAGAACGAAGAATGCATTCCATACACGACCCATGTGCCAGATAGGAAACTGACCAGCACACATTACCGCAAAAATTGTCATCGCTTCCGCCGCACGGTTTACCCCGGTTCTCCATCCCTGGCGGAAAAGTAATAAGATAGCGGAGATCAATGTTCCGGCGTGACCAATACCTACCCACCATACAAAGTTGGTAATGTCCCAACCCCAACCAATTGTTTTATTCAGGTTCCACTGACCGGTACCATATATTACCTCCATGGTAACGGAGAGAATACCAAAGCCAAGAAACAGTACTGAAATAATAAACCCTATCCACCAAAGCCTTGATGGCTTGGCTTCCACCGGGCGGCAAATATCCTCGGTTATCTGGTGATAATCCTTGTCGCCTTCTACCAGTGCTGGTCTTACCTGTGATTCGTATCTGAGTAATGACATAAGCGGTTATAAAAATTCAAATAATTTAATTCTCTCTTCTTTTATCAATGTTGTGCTTCTTCTACTTTCGGTGCTGATGGCAATGTGCTGTCAGCTTTGTGGCCTTCTTCTTTGTGGCCTGCATCTGCATGTTCTTCACTATGATGTCCGGCCCAATGTTCGTCTATCTCATCACTGTTTCTCACTTTTGCCAAGTAAGTAATGTTTGGTAACACATGCAATTGCTCCAACACATAAAAACTCCGCTGCTTATTCCCGTTGCGAACTGTTACTAATTCACTGTCTTTATCTTTTGCATTTCCAAAAACAATAGCATCACCTGCACAAGCTGTTTGGCAAGCAGTTTTTGCATCGCCATCTTTCAGCATCCTGTTTTCTTTCTTCGCATCTAATTTTGCTGCTGCCAATTTCTGAAAACAGAAAGAGCATTTTTCCATCACACCTCTTGAACGAACAGTAACATCCGGATTCAATACCATTCTTGTAAGGTCGTCATTCATCTGATGAACAACATTATCCAGCTTACCTACTATTTGCTGATCTTGATTATCCTTGAAGCTATCTGCCCCTGTATAATCAGACCAGTTAAAGCGACGTACTTTAAATGGACAGTTGTTGGCGCAATATCTTGTACCAATGCACCGGTTATAAGCCATCTGGTTTACACCTTCTGAGCTATGGTTAGTTGCAGCAACAGGACAAACATTCTCACATGGAGCATTATCACAATGCTGACAAAGCATTGGTTGGAAAACAACACCTTTCAGTTCATCAGGATTTTTTTCATCGCTGATAAAATAACGGTCAATGCGCAACCAGTGCATATCATGATAACGAAGTACTTCTCTTTTACCAACAACAGAAACGTTGTTCTCTGCACCACAAGCTACCACACAGGCACCACAACCAAAACAAGCATTCATATCAATGCTCATTCCCCATTTAATACCCGGCTGCTCATGCTGCGGATATAAAGTGGCGTTGCGAAAATCGCCGTTAGATTTTTTATCATAAGCATCCCTCAACTCATCTCTCCACTCAGGTATTACATTAGGTTCTTTTTTGAAAGAAGCCAATGTAGTTTCTCTTACTACCTCTTTGCGGTCTTCGTAAGAGTTATGTATTTGCGTTTGCGCAATTTTATATTTAGTACCGGTATTAGAAGCCGTTACACCTGTTACATAATTATCAACGGTGCTGCCATTGTAGCTTGCATACCCGTACACATTTTTACCAACGCCTGCAGCAGTTACACCCATTGCTTCGCTTCTTCCGTAACCAACAGCTACAGCAATTGTGTCAGCATTCATTCCGGGTATTACCAGTATTGGTAATTCAACTTTGTTTTTATCAATGGTTATTTCAATAACCGGTTTTTGCGGATAATATTCGTAATCAGTATTTAGTTTGATGCCAAGTTCTTCTGCTTTTTTCATGGATATCAACGCATAGTTGTCCCATGTAGCTTTTGATACGGGGTCAGGCAATTCCTGTAACCATGGATTGCCAGCTTGTGAACCTGTACCGATAGAAACTTTTTGATAAAATACTACTTCAGCACCTGTTGCTTTTTTATACCCTTCGATAGCAGTAGTAGCTGCAGCAACTGCACCACCATTGTATCCACCGCCACCACCGGTAGCAGGTGTTTCTTTTACTCCATTCTGTAACGCTTCGTTGAAAGCAATTTCTGAACCTAATTTACCAGTCCAGTATTCTTTGAAATATGTTTCGTAGTCCTGTGTGCTTCCACTCCATTTTAATAATGAAGTTTGGAAAGGACGGGTTTTAAATAAAGGATAAATAGTCGGCTGAAGAAAACTTACCACACCAGTTTTTGGTTCTGCATCGCCCCAGCTTTCCAAATAATGATGATTAGGAATAATGTATTCGCAGAGCTCCGTTGTTTCATCCATTTTTTCATTGAATGAAACAGTCACTTTTACTTTCTTTAATGCAGCTTTGAATTTTTCTGCATCATACCAGGTGTAAACAGGATTAGCACCCTGTATCATTAATGTACCAATAGCACCAGCTTCCATTTGTGCAACAAGGTCAGTCATGTCGCTGTCAATACCCTGACGGTAGTTAACAGGCTGGTTCCAGTTGATGGTTGTACCATTTGCACCAATGGCGGCGTTAATAGCATTTACAATTACCTGTACATTTTTATCGTTGCTGCCGCAAACAACTAATGCGGCGCCGTTATGAGCTTTCAAATCAGCGGCCACTTTTTCAATACCAGCTTTCAATTTTGCATCAGCAATGGAAGATGCCCCACCATTAACTGCTGCTAATAATGCAAGAGCAACGGCACCCGTTTCTGAAGGACGATGCGTAAACCGTTCGTCAGCATTAGAACCAGTCA
Source organism: Chitinophagaceae bacterium (assembly GCA_043768195.1). Taxonomy (GTDB): domain Bacteria; phylum Bacteroidota; class Bacteroidia; order Chitinophagales; family Chitinophagaceae; genus JJ008. The sequence continues at coordinate 11,149 of JAYVKT010000467.1, forward strand.
TACTTAAATGACCTTCGAAATGATAATGCTTACTCATGGAAGGATTCTTCTCATCAATCTTTCTTCCCTTGGTATAACCTTTGGCATTTTCAACCGGGCTGAGCCAGGTGCCAAGAAAATCTGCACCAAGACTAACAATTACTTTAGCTGCGCCAAAGTCATAAGAAGGAATTTTTCTTCCATACCCACTGGCTTCATTGGCCAGCAGCATACCACTATAAGAAACGGCATCGTATTGTACATGCATGAAGCCGGGATATCCAGCTTTCATCTCAGCAATGATATCTTTTGTAGAAGGAGAAACAATAGTTGAAGTCAATAATACTACAGAACCGCTTGCTGCCTTTACTGCATCACCCACCATTTTATCAAATGCTTCGAAAGAAGGAACCTCTTCAAATTTATCTTTTACTTTATGCAGCGGAAATTTTGCCCGGTACATATCATATAGATCAAGTACCGAAGCCTGTGAACGGGCAGTGGTGCCACCACCAGTATGTGTGGCCAATATATTTCCTTCAATCTTAATCGGACGACCGTCTCTTACTTTCGCAACAACAGG
>JAYVKT010000468.1:0-5543 GCA_043768195.1 Chitinophagaceae bacterium
TAAAATTTTGTTGTGCGAAGATGACCCCAACCTTGGAAGTGTATTGAAGAATTATCTTGAATTAAACGATTATGATGTAACGCTGGAAAGAGATGGCCGCCTCGGTCTGGCTGCTTTTCAACGGGAAAAATTTGACCTCTGCCTACTGGATGTAATGATGCCCAACATGGACGGCTTTACCCTGGCAGAAGAAATACGGGACATTGACCCAGACGTTCCTTTATTCTTTTTAAGTGCTAAAACCATGAAAGAAGATGTAATACAAGGCTACAAACTGGGAGCCGACGATTACATTACCAAGCCTTTTGACAGCGAAGTACTCTTGCTGAAAATAAAAGCTATTCTCAAACGAAATGAAGAGCAAAACAGGGAAAGTGAGAATAAAGAGTTTGATTTATCAACCTATCACTTTAATCCAAAATTGCGTCAGTTAATTCATGGTGGAATAACGCAGACACTGTCTCCAAAAGAGAATGAGTTATTAAAAATGCTGGCCGAACACCTCAATGATTTGCTTCCAAGAGAAGCCGCCCTGAAAAAAATATGGGGCAGCGACACTTACTTCAACGGTCGCAGCATGGATGTGTACATTGCCAAACTACGTAAGTACCTGAAAGATGATGAAAAGATTGAGATTGTGAATATCCATGGAAATGGATTCAGGCTGGTGGTACAGTAACAGATTTGCTGATTAGCCGATTTGAAAATATGCAGATGGATGCTCTTAAAATGAGCATCCATTTTTCATTCTGTATCAAAGTGAAAGATTTCTGGTTTTGTATTATGAGAATAGTGTACCCGAGCCGCCGGGTCTATTTTTTCCAAGGTGACTATAGGCTTTCTCCGTTGCCTCTCTGCCCCTTGGTGTTCTTTGTAAAAAGCCTTCTTGTATTAAAAATGGTTCGTACACCTCCTCCAGTGTTCCCGGCTCTTCACCCACAGCTGTTGCGATAGTGGTGATGCCAACCGGCCCTCCTTTAAATTTATCAATAATGGCAGAAAGAATCCGGTTATCCATGTCGTCCAGCCCATGTTCATCCACTTTCAATGCATTTAATGCATGTTGGGTAATGCCAAAATCAATTTGCCCGTCATTTAACACTTGGGCAAAATCCCGTACCCTTCTAAGAAGCCCATTGGCAATTCTTGGTGTGCCCCTGCTTCGCCTTCCTATTTCTTCTACCGCTTCTTTAGAGATTTTGGTTCCCAATATGCCCGCAGAACGTTGAATAATTTTATTAAGGATAGCAGCGGTATAATATTCTAATCTTGACTTAATAGCAAACCTTGAAAGCAAAGGTGCGGTTAGTAGTCCGCTTCTGGTTGTTGCACCAATCAGTGTAAATGGATTCAGGTTAATTTGTATACTTCTTGCATTGGGGCCCGTATCAATCATAATGTCAATCCGGTAATCTTCCATTGCCGCATATAAGTATTCTTCAACCACAGTACTCAACCGGTGTATCTCATCAATAAACAATACATCATTAGCTTCAAGGCTGGTAAGCAGGCCCGCCAAATCGCCTGGCTTTTCTATTACCGGGCCAGAAGTTTCTTTTATGTTTACTCCCAACTCATTGGCCACAATTCTTGACAACGTTGTTTTTCCCAAACCCGGGGGGCCGTGAAATAATACATGGTCTAATGCTTCGCCCCGCATTTTTGCGGCTTTAATAAATATGCGAAGATTTTCAATAATCTGATCTTGCCCGGCAAAATCATTAATCTGCGCCGGGCGGATGTTATTTTCAAACTCTTTATCTGCCGGTGTTAATTGTTCTTTATCGCTGCTGAGATTAGGATTTGCCATGCTGTAAATTTACTCATTTAGCTATGATGCAGTTGAATAATTAAACATACTGATTCAATTGCAAAATAATATCCGGGTCGCAACCATTGGCCAGCCATTTTTCTTTTTCTGAAAATTTACAAACACCCGGGTAGTCACCTTTCCATTCTCCTATATCATTGATAATTTGAAAATGAAGATGCGGCGGCCATTGTCCGTTTTCGGCAGGGATGCCAAACTCTGCAAACACATCTCCCTTTTCTATCCTGTCACCTTCCTGTATATTTTTTATTGAATTTAAACTCAGGTGGCCGTATAATGTATAGAAGCTAATGCCATCCAGGATATGAGAAAGTATAATGGTGGCGCCATAATCGCCAAACTGATTATTAAATGCAAAACTATGAACTATTCCGTCCAATGGTGCCATCGTTGCAGTATGTGGTTTGCCCCAGATATCTGTTCCGAGGTGTAATCGTCTCGGCTCTTCACCCGGCTTATCTCCATCAAATACTTTACTGATACTGTAAACAGTACGGTGTTCATTGTATCCGCCGATGCCATACCTGGCATTTCCGTTAATGAGCTTCTCATTCACCCATCTGGTGAATTTATTTGTATCGCTCAGCATATCATCAGTAAGTTCTTTATTACCGGAAGTAAAATCAAGAGCTAACAGTTTATCTTTTGCTGCATCAAAAAGAACTACAGGGTGAAAGGCCTGCTGATGTTTTTTTAATATTGATGAAAGTGAGGACGGCTGCATAGCCTGTTAAAGTTAAAGAGTGGATTCCATTAAAGAAAAAGGCATCCGCCAGTTGACGGATGCCTCATATTATTTTATTTTTCGACTATTTTATTAATGTCCGGGTATCACCACTTTAAAGCTCTTCTCTGAAGTCCTGACACCATCATCATAATAGAACTTAACAAAATAAATTCCAGCAGGTAATCTGGTAAGGTCAACTGGAATTACACGGCCATATACCAATCCGGTATATACCGGCGATACCAATACACCATTCACAGCTTTTCCGTTTAATAACTGTCCCTGGGAATTGTAGATCTTCATACCAAGATAGTTATACAACGTACTGTTGATCCTGATGTTGAATAACCCATTGTTCGGATTAGGATACAGTATCAGTCCATCATCACTTAACAATCTTATTCTTTCCTGGCAATCTTCCACTTTTGCAATCACATTGGCAGTTGCTGTGCAGCCGGCCGGATTTGTGAAAGTATACGTAAGTGTATAAGTGCCTACAGCAGTTGCAGCTGGTACAAAGTTGAACCCAGAAACACCAATACCACTCCAGCTTCCACCCACTGGTGAGCCTGATAACGGAACCAGTGTATCGCTGATACAAATTCTTGAAGGCAGCGGTGTTGCCGTTACTATTGGCAACGCATTAACAGTAAGGATAGCCGCAGCAGAAGTAGTTGTCTGTCCACAGAAATTTGTTACAAGCACCCTGTACCGGTTGTTATGCTGTCCTATTACTGCACCGGTGATGGTAAATGTTGGAGTAAATGAACCGCCTGTAGTCAGGTTTGTCCATGTAGCACCACCATCTGTACTTACCTGCCATTGATAAATATTAGCTGGCGGAACGCTGCCCACAGTTGCTACTGTAAAGCTGGCATTAGCACCAACACAAACTGTTGTGTTTGCAGGTTGTGTTGATATTATCGGCGCAGTAGCTACGTTCAATACAACAGGACTGGAAGTAACTGCCGGAGGACAAACACCAGAAACTACACAGGTGTAAGTACCCGTATTACCTGCATTGACATTCGTTATTGTTAACGAATTTGTTGTTGCACCAGAAATTTGTGCATTGTCCACTAAATTAACTACACCCTGTCTCCACTGGTACGTAATACCTGTTCCCGTTGCAGTAACTGAGTAGGTGACATTAAAGCCCGGACAGATCGTTTGTGTAGCAGGTGTTGGTTGAACAGTAATAGCCGGCAGTTGATTCACTGTTACGTTTACAGTTGCCATTCCTGTACATCCTGCTACAGTTGAAGTAGCGGTGTAAAGAGTGGTAGTAGTTGGCCTTGCATATACTACACTTATTGGCTGACCCAAGTATGGAATAGTAGCAGCAGGATCGGTAAACAAATTAGTAATTGGACTAAACGTAACCAATGATGGCACATTAAAGTCAATGCTCCAGTTTCCAATATAACCTACATCACCGCCAGTATCGTCAAAAATGTATAAGCTCCAGGTTCCGTTTGGATTATTAGTAAAGGTTGACAAGGTTGTTGAAGTCGGTGTACCCAAAGGCCCTGGTGCCGGCCAGCTATCTCCTGCACCAATATTGGTTGGCTTATAAGTACCCTGTGGGTTTAGGGCTCCGATCAAACTTGTTGGCGCAGCATCATCTAATGTATAGTCAAGCCCAACTATATCTGCTCCGGCACCAATATCAGACATTAAAATTACCGCCTGACCTGTTGGAGAAACCAGTACTACGTCAATATCACTTGGGAAAGTATGATTGATATTACCCAGTTTAACGGACTTGACAGTAACACCAGTAGCTGGTAACCCTGCCACATTAACCTGAGATGGATAGGGGTCAGCAATACCATTTGTTGTAGTTGGAGAACCAGCAGGAATATTCGTTGTTACTGGTTGATTAACTGATACCACTGTTGGTGGCACCACTGTAGCAGTTATCTGCTGTATAGTTCCATTACAAATAACCGGAGCAGCAGGCACCAATGTAATGATTGGTGTTTGCTTAATAATAATTCCTGTAATATTAGAAGCGGTTGTACAACCAATTCCATCTGTAGTTGTAAGAACAAATGAATGTGTTCCCGCAGGTAAATTAGAAACTGCAAAACTAACACTGGAATTATTTGGTCCGGAAAGCACAGGTGCTCCTATTGTACCCGGCCCTGTAAGAACATGAGTGTAAAGACCCGGGCCACCATTAATAGCGGTTCCGGTTACAGTTACATTACCTGGTGAGCAAGCATTAGTAATAGTAGAACCAATTGCTGAGTGTACCGGCGCACCCTGTGTAACAGTAAATTCAGGAGTATTCGCAGACAATCCACTACTGGCACAAGTAACTGTAGCTATATAATATCTTGTTATACCAGTAGCTGTAAAATTGTAAGTCGTATTGGTAGCTCCCGCAATATTTGTATAAGGCCCCCCGGCTGTGGTTGATGATTTCCATTGAATGCTTATTCCTGGCAAAGAAGATTGACCTGATAATGTAAGCACTCCATTTGTGCCAATACAGGCAGTAGCAGGACCAGAAATAGTACCTGCCACCGGCGTACCTGAGCAAGTTAACCCAGAACAAAGTGAAGTTTGGAGATCGAGAGTCCATGAATTAAGAGATCCTCCATCACCAGTAAGGTCATCACTGATGGTTATTGTCCATATTCCATTGGGGTTTTCACCAATGAAAGCTCCAAGTGCTTCTTCAGGTGCCAGCGGAGAAGCAACTGTTAAGTTGACATATGAATGATCCGTTGCAAGCCCGTTATTAGTTGTGTAAGGCACTTGCCCTGCAGGATTTGCATCATCATCCCAGATAGTTCCGTTAAACACATCATCATTACCAGCACCATTATCTGTTGTCAGGGTAACAACAGTACCAGCCGGAGACTGTAAAGTGATATCAAGATCAGCAGCAAATGTGTGGGTGATAAAAGTTCTCAGATTTACATCAAAAATCTGGTTGCCGGCTCCTGCAACGTTCACAGTAGAAGTAACAACAGC
>JAYVKT010000469.1:0-4261 GCA_043768195.1 Chitinophagaceae bacterium
TGGATTAATTGCTTTATAATGTGAATAACCACAAACAGGGAATACAATAACTTTATAGGCTAAATCATAAGCCATTGAATAAAGATAACAGTATAACTAATGGAGAACTATTGCTGCAGTTGGTAAAAATGGGAATGCCCTTTGGTAAATACAAAGGAACTATACTCTGTAATTTACCCGTATCCTACCTGGAATGGTTTAACCGAAAAGGGTTTCCCAAAGGAAAGCTGGGTGTGCTGCTGGCTACTATTTATGAAATAAAGATAAACGGACTTGAGTATTTATTAACCCCATTAAAAAAGTAAAAAATGAAAAGGATAATTATACTATTCTGTTTTTTTAACAGCCTGATCTTTATCGCCAGTGCCGCTGTTGTCGATACTGTTGAAACCTACAGTCCGTCAATGCATAAAAAAATAAAAACTGTAGTAATAAAACCTAATAGTTATGATACTATAAAACAAATTCCGGTAGTGTATTTATTGCATGGCTACAGTGATAATTATACCGGCTGGGTAACAAAGGTAAAAGGCGTGGAGACATTGGCTGATTTGTATAATGTACTGATTGTTTGTCCCGATGGTGGCTATGGCAGCTGGTATTGGGATAGCCCGGTTGACTCGTCATACAAATACGAAACATATATTTCAAACGAATTGATAAAATGGATAGACAGCCATTATAAAACTATTGCCGATAAAAAAGGCCGTGCAATAACCGGCTTAAGTATGGGTGGCCACGGGGCATTGTATTTAGCTATAAAACATCCGGATATTTTTGGTGCAGCAGGAAGTATGAGTGGTGGTGTTGATATCCGGCCGTTTCCAAATAATTGGGATATATCAAAACGGTTGGGTGTTTATGCCGGCAACCCACAATACTGGGAGCAAAATACCGTGATCAATATGCTCCACTTAATTCAACCCAACACATTGCAAGTTATTATTGACTGTGGCATAGATGATTTCTTTTTTAAGGTAAACGAAAACCTTCATCAGCAATTGGTATATAGTAATATTCCACATGATTATATTATCCGGCCCGGTGCACATACCTGGCCATACTGGGCCAATGCAGTAAAGTACCAGTTATTGTTTATGAGTAATTTTTTTAAAAAACAATAACTTTCTTCAATACCTTTTTTAACTTTTATCAAAAGTGAATAACAGATACTGCAATAAATTTGTGTTAATATAAGCTGTATGGAAGGCGGCTATGCAAAACAGCTAAGCAATTTATGACACTATCTAAAACCGCACTTAAATATTTACTTGTAACCGTATCGTTGATAAGCGCAATTGCGCTGTTATTTATCAAACCTATTCCGCAAGACGAAGCCTTTCATCATTTTGCAGATATACGCAGTATATTTTCTGTAGCTAACTTTTGGAATGTAATTTCAAACTTGGTATTTTTTGGGCTGGGCGTTACCGCATTGCTTAAGCTTTATAAAAGAAAACTTGCAATTGTTGGACAAATAAAAGCGGCATACTATATTTTCTTTACCAGTGTGCTGTTGGTGGCTTTTGGTTCTGCGTACTATCATTACAACCCCAACAACATTACCCTGGTGTGGGACAGACTGCCGATGACCATTGCTTTTATGTCGCTGCTTAGTTTTGCGCTGGCAGAATTTGTTGATGTTAACATTGGTCGCCGCTGCTTAATTACTTTTTTACTTACAGGGGTATTTTCAATTGCATACTGGTTGTATGGGGAGCTGCACAATAATGGCGACCTGCGCCTGTATGCACTGGTACAATTTTTACCCATACTTTTATTGTTGCTGCTTTTATTATTTGGCCGCCCAATTTACAACACACAATGGGGCTACTGGGCCTTGTTTAGTGCCTACATCTTAGCAAAACTGGCCGAACATTTTGATGTCGCTATCTATAAAATAACGGGTGAACTAATGGCTGGGCATCTGCTTAAACACTTGTTATCGGCTTTTGGGCTGTTATTGTTTCTGGTATATTTAGGTAAACGAAAAAGGCTTTAAAAACGCAAATTTTTTCACTATTGACCCAATAAAAAACCCCAACTTTTGTTGAGGTTTAGTTTTGTGGTGTGGGGCGGGATTGAACCGCCGACACAAGGATTTTCAGTCCTTAAAAATGTGTATTCATATGAATTCATTTGTATAAAAATGTTGATTCTATTGAGTTTTAGCCCCATACTAATTTATAAAAACCCATAAAAAACCGCTATTTGTTGTACCTATGTTGTACCAAAATTTGTATCTTTACATAGGGAGAATCAACATTATGGCTACAGTAAAAATAGTACTTAGAAAGAAACAAAACAAAGATAAAACTTACCCTTTAGCGATACGCATAACAAAAGACCGTCGTACTTCCTTTATTCATGTAGGGCATAGTGTGAAGGAAATCGATTGGGATAATATAAACCAACGGGTAAAAAAGTCTCATATAAACTCCGCCAGGCTTAACAACTTCCTCATTAAAAAATTAGCAGACGCAAACAATAGTTCTCTAGAACTGGAAACACAAAAAACTGATGTTTCTTCAAACGCTGTTAAGCAAAAAATTAAGCCGTCACGGGCAATTACTTTTTTCCCGCAAGCTGAGTTGTATTTAGAAAATCTTAAGAATGCCGGAAAATATAATCGATATACAGCAGATAAACCAAGAGTAAAGCATTTCAAAGAGTTTTTAAACGAAAGAGAAATTGCTTTTTCTGATATTTCAACAGGGTTGTTGGAACACTTTAAAATTTATCTTAGAAAGACTAATCTAAGTGAAAGAACGATTATAAACCATCTTGTAGTAATTCGCTCTGTATTTAGCCAAGCTATTAAATCTGAAATTATTAACCCAAAATTCTACCCTTTTGGTAAGGATAAGATAAAAATAAAATTTCCTGATTCTATAAAACTAGGCTTATCGCCAGAAGAAGTTACGAAACTTGAACTGGTGGAGTTCGTGGATAAGCAAACAGAACACCATGCACGCAATCTATGGCTCTTTTCATTTTACCTTGCAGGTATGCGTATATCCGATGTACTGAGATTACGTTGGTCTGACATTCAAGATGGACGACTACATTATTCCATGGGTAAGAACGAAAAGGGAGGGTCTTTAAAAATGCCTGAGAAGGCAATAAAAATAATTGAACAATATAAGTCTGATAAGACGAGTAAGGAAGATTATATTTTCCCTGAACTGAAGAGGTTAGATAAAGATGCAGATAAATTTATTGTTCAACGCACAATTGCCTTTGCGACGAGTAGATTAGATAAATTCTTACGTAATAATGTTGCTCCAGCTGCGGAAATTGAAAAGAAACTGACTATGCATATTGCCCGGCATACATTTGGAAATATTTCCGGGGATAAAATACCAATTCAAATGCTGCAGAAGTTATATAGACATTCCCATGTCACTACAACCATAGGCTATCAGGCCAATTTTATTCATAAGGATACTGATGATGCGTTAGATTCTGTAATAAATTTCTGAATATACGTAATAAAAAACCCGCCCTTTCAGGACGGATTTACTTTAATTTCTGATAGCTTACAGGACTTAAAATATAAGTCCCGTTCAATACGCAGCCCCAAAGGTGGAACAGTAAATGATTCCAGTTCATCTATACTGAAGTATCCAAGTTCATCTTCAAACATACCGGTTACATAACCGAAGCAACAGTTTGATTGTTCATCATAACTTATAGCGTACCATGTTTGAGAACCGCAAGGGTTAAAGAACTTGGCGATGATAGCTGGATCAGCACAGTCAGCCTGTGGGCCAGTTTGTTGGAACGTATCTTTAAGTTCCTGGTTGATAAGATTGATTTTAGGTGTAGTCATAATTGATAATTGTTTTATTAATAAATCTTTCGACAGCCAGGTACAAACCAACGTGCACCAAGCTGTCCTGCAATTAGGAATCTGAAAGAGCATTGATTGCGGGAAAGCGAGCAGTTGGTTGCATGGCATGGCGAGGGATTTGATAAATCAATTATCAACTACGCCTAATACAGCAATATAAGTGAAGAAATTCCGACAATGGGCTGGGTAATCTACTAATGTAAAGAAAGCCTGCTGCAAAATCAGATTTTACAGACAGGCTTTGACATACTAACTAACCATAGATTCCTCAACTTCATCTTTTGATTCCGATTCCTGCCTGTTTAGTATAAGGTCAACAGCTTTCTGTGCCTGAGCAGAAGCAGAGATAATAAACCGCTTATCACCCCGAAACTTATCTAGCCATCCACTGATATAGGCCGCAGAACT
>JAYVKT010000470.1:0-4970 GCA_043768195.1 Chitinophagaceae bacterium
TTATTGCCAAACCAAGTGAAGTAACTCCGGTTACAGCTTTTCTTTTAGCAAAAATCTGTAAAGAAGCTGGCTTGCCGGATGGTGTGTTGAATATTATTCACGGAACTGGCCCCGGTGCAGGTGAAGCCATCGTTTCTCATCCGGCTATAAAAGCTATTTCTTTTACCGGAAGTACAAAAGCTGGCGAACGAATCGCTTCGATAGCTGCGCCAAAATTTAAAAAATTGTCATTAGAATTAGGCGGCAAAAATCCCAATATCATTTTTGCAGATTGTGATTGGGAAAAAATGTTATTCAATACCATTCGTTCTTCATTTGGCAACCAGGGGCAAATTTGTTTATGCGGTAGTCGTATCCTGATAGAAGAATCAGTATATGATAAATTTAAAACTGATTTTGTTACCTGGGCAAAAAAGTTAACTGTTGGCGACCCGTTATTACCGGAATTCAAACAAGGAGCAATTGTCAGTAAAGTTCATTATGAAAAAATACTACGCTGTATAGAAACGGCAAAGCAGGAAGGCGGCACCATTTTATGTGGTGGCAATGCTATAAAAGTGGAAGGAAGATGTGAGAATGGTTATTTTATTCAACCAACAATTATTGAAGGGTTGAATCAAAATTGTCAAACGAATCAGGAAGAAATATTTGGGCCTGTTGTTGCAATTCAATCTTTTAAAACTGAAGGGGAAGCAATTGGATTAGCAAACGCTACACAATATGGCTTAGCCGCCAGCATCTGGACGAAAGATATTTCAAGAGCTAACAAATTAGCAGCAAAAGTTGAAAGTGGTATTGTCTGGATTAATTGCTGGTTGCTCCGGGATTTACGAACTCCGTTCGGGGGATTGAAGAATAGTGGGGTAGGGAGAGAAGGTGGTTGGGAGGCGTTGCGATTTTTTACAGAGGCTAAAAATGTTTGTATTCAACTTTAAACTGTTAACCGCAGAGAAAGGAGAACGCAAAGGTTTCGCAGAGCTTCTCTGCGTTATCTCATTTACTCATGTTCTCTGCGGTAAAATAAATTTATGAAAGAAGTAATAAAAACAAATAAAGCATCAACACCACTCGGAGCCTATCCTCATGCCCGAAAAGTCGGTAACCTTCTTTTTCTTTCCGGCATTGGCCCAAGAAACCCAAAGGACAATTCTATTCCTGGTTTGGAATTGGATGCAGATGGAAATATTGTGAACTATGATATTGAAGCAGAGTGTCATTCTGTATTCGCAAATATCAAAGCAGTATTAGAAGCCAGCGGAAGCAGTTGGGATAAAATAATTGATGTAACGGTGTTTCTAACTAACATGAAAAAAGATTTCCCGGTTTATAATAAAATATATGCAGAGTACTTTACTTCGGTGCAGGCTTGCAGAACTACTGTTGAAGTGAAAAGTTTGCCTACGCCCATTGCGATTGAATTGAAAGTAATAGCAACGATAGATTAAGAGAAGTGTTTCCTTTAGTTCACATCCCCGCCTGGGCGGGGCGAATTGAGGAAAATAAAATGCTTTAGTAATTCGGGGTGGGTTGATGCCATGAAAACGGGACGATGAATGGTGCGACGCAACGAAGATGCCATGAAAAACAAAAGCTGGTAACAAAAAAATATTATGAATTATCAGAACACTATCGAATTTGCAAAAAGCTTAGATGCCAACGACTCACTAAAACATTTCAGGAAAAAATTTTTCATTCCCCAACACAATGGAAAAGATTGCGTCTATCTCACCGGCAACTCACTCGGCTTACAGCCAAAAACAACTTCAAAATATGTGCAACAGGAATTAGATGACTGGGCAAAGCTGGGAGTGGAAGGACATTTTCAAGCAAAGAATCCATGGATGCCGTACCATGAAATTTTTCCTAAGCAATTATCAAGAATTGTGGGATGTAAAGAGAATGAAGTAGTGGTCATGAATCAATTGACGGTGAATTTACATCTGCTGATGGTTAGTTTTTATCGGCCAACTAAAGAACGATATAAAATCATCTGCGAAGCAAAAGCATTTCCTTCCGACCAATATGCTTTTGAAACGCAGGCAAAGTATCACGGACTGAATCCTGATGAAGTAGTGATAGAAGTTTCGCCAAGAGAAGGAGAATATACATTGCGTACGGAAGATATTTTAGCAACCATCAAAGAACATGGTGATTCAACAGCCGTTGTTTTATTCGGCGGTGTCAACTATTATACGGGTCAGTTGTTTGATATGAAAGAAATTACAGAAGCAGCTCATGCAGTGAGTGCTTATGCCGGATTTGATTTGGCACATGCAGCTGGCAATGTAGAATTGCACTTACATGATTGGGATGTTGATTTTGCCTGCTGGTGTTCGTATAAATATTTAAATAGCGGTCCGGGTGGAGTAGCCGGAGTTTATATTAATGAAAAGCATGTGGCAAATACTGACTTGCCAAGATTCGCCGGTTGGTGGGGATATAAAAAAGAAACCCGTTTCAAAATGGAAAAGAGATTTGAACCAATACCAACAGCAGAAGGCTGGCAGTTGAGCAACGCACCCATATTAAGCATGGCGGCACATAAGGCATCACTGGATATTTTTGAAGAAGCAGGAATGGATAGATTGCATGAAAAGAGAAAGAAGCTGTTTGATTATTTATTATTTATTATTGATGATTGTAATTCCAAAGCAGTTGAAAGAATAATTGAAATCATTACACCGAGAAATGAAAAGGAGAGAGGTTGCCAGGTTTCGATGTTAATGTTAAAGAAAGGGAAAGAAATTTTTAATGAGTTGACAAAACAAGGAGTGATTGCAGATTGGCGGGAACCGAATGTGATTCGTATTGCTCCGGTTCCTTTATATAATTCATTTGAGGATATTTATAGATTTGGTTCTATCGTTAATCAGTTAATTGGTTAACTTGTTTATTAGGAAATACAAGAGGCTTAAAATTTATTAGCACATTTACCATAACACAACCCCGAATTAACCAATTAACTAATTAACTAGTTAACATGTCAAAGGATATTACAATCGTCGGTGCAGGCCTCGTCGGCTCATTACTGTCTATCTACTTATCAAAAAGAGGGCATAAGGTAAAAGTATATGAACGACGTAGTGATATGCGGAAAGAAAAAATGTCTGCCGGACGTTCAATCAATTTAGCACTAAGCGACAGAGGCTTGCTGGCTTTAGAAAAAGTAGGCTTAGCTGATGAGATAAAAAAAATTTCCATTCCCATGCATGGCCGTTTTATTCATAATCTGGATGGAACAACTGCTTTTCAACCCTATGGGAAAGAAGGACAGTTTATCAATTCTGTTTCCCGGGGAGAATTGAATAAACGATTAATGGATATTGCAGAAGAAAATGGGGTGGAGATTTTCTTTAATGAAAAATGTACGAACCTGGATTGGGATAAAGATGTAATGGAGTTTGAGAATACAAGTGGTACACAAATTCCTTCTTCAAAAGCGGATATAGTTTTTGGTGCCGACGGAGCTTTCTCAGCAGCAAGAATGCAACATCAGTTAAGGCATGATAAATTCGACTATCAGCAATACTATATTGATTGTGGTTATAAGGAATTGACGATTCCACCAACGGCTGAAGGTGAGTTTGCGATGGAAGTAAATGCCTTGCATATCTGGCCCCGAAAAGATTATATGCTGATTGCATTGCCGAATCTGGATAAAAGTTTTACCTGTACGTTGTTCTTTCCGTTTGAAGGGGAAGCTTCATTTTCTAAATTAGATACAGCAGAAAAAGTAAAGGCCTTTTTTGAGAAAACTTTCCCGGATGCGGTGAAGTTGATGCCTGACTACATAAACGAATTTTTTAATAATCCTACTTCTTCATTAGTAACCATAAAATGTTTTCCGTGGATACGGGACGATAAATTTGCGTTGATTGGTGATGCGGCTCATGCAATTGTTCCTTTCTTTGGACAAGGAATGAACTGTGGTTTTGAAGATTGCAGAATTTTGGATGAGCTGATTGAAAAGAACGACGATGATTGGAAAACTATTCTGAAAGAATATCAAACACTTCGTAAGCCCGATGCAGATGCGATTGCTGATTTGGCCGTCAATAATTTTACCGAAATGCGGGACAGAACCGCCGACCCTAAATTCCTACTGCAAAAAAAGATAGAGGCAAGGTTACATGAAAAATTTCCCGACAAATGGATACCGGCTTACTCACAGGTTACTTTTAGTCCGCATATCCGCTACAGCGAAGCTTCGCAAAGAGGTCAAAAGCAGGAAGCTATAATGCAGGAAGTGATGCAGATGGAAGGGATTGAAGGGAAGTGGGAGAGTCCTGAAATTGAAAATATCATTTTGAGTAAGTTAAATGGTTAATTAGTTTATTGGTTGATTGGGCTTCGAAGATTAAAAGCTTTACATGTTTTCAGACTTTTGTATTTCCTAATAAACAAATTAACCGGTTAACTAATTAACTTCGCCACCATGACCCGTAAAGAATTAATAGCACAAATTCAGAAAAAGAAATCCTACCTCATCGTTGGTTTAGATACCGACATTACAAAAATCCCTAAACATCTTTTAACAGAAGCAGACCCTGTCTTTGCTTTTAACAAAGCCATTATTGATGCAACAAAAGATTTTTGTGTTGGTTATAAAATAAACACAGCCTTTTACGAAGCATTGGGAGTGAGGGGCTGGGAAGCGATGGAAAATACCGTTCATTACATCGGCGATGAGCATTTCAAAATTGCAGATGCAAAAAGAGGTGACATTGGTAACACTTCTGACCAATATGCCAAAGCATTTTTTGAAACGATGCCTTTTGATGCTGTAACCGTTGCGCCGTACATGGGAGAGGATAGTGTAAAACCATTTTTACAGTATGCAGGCAAATGGGCCATAGTGTTGGGATTGACCTCCAACGAAGGGGCAAAAGATTTTGAACTTACCTGGACAGAAGACGAGATGCTTTATAAAAGGGTTTTGCGGGTAGTATCTGAATGGGGGACAACCGAAA
>JAYVKT010000471.1:0-2485 GCA_043768195.1 Chitinophagaceae bacterium
CGCTAAGTTCAATAATAATGTCCTGTCAGCATCTGTTAAGGTATCGGTTTGAGCCTTAATGTATAAAGCATAAAAAGCGGAATCATGAACAGCGATTTCATTTTCTGTAATAAGATTGATGAGTAATCCGTTTGCTTCGTCCCAATGAAACAGCCGGATTTGAGTTTCGATTTGATAAAAAATATCATAATTGCTATCCTCGCAGTTATCCATAAAATGAGTCAAAATAGCGGAACTATCCACCCACTCCGGATTTTCTTTCAGAATAAAATACAATTTCCCTTTTGTCAGGTAACTTACCGCCACTGAATCTCCATAATACGGAAGGGAATCCTGAGCGATTTTTTCCATTTGAGAATAAGGAGGAGAAGACGGAGAAATAGGGGGTGGGGGCGGGGGGCAGGTGCTTACAGTCGGAGCATTGGGAACGTAAATGATACAGTTCGGTAATGAATACGGAGGAACTCCAAATCCCGACCCATTTGGATTATATACGCTTGCAGCGGGGTCTCTTACTAAAAGGGAAGAACTGACTGGATTAGCAAGACTAACTAAGGTCTTATAATTCGGGAAAATCCAATTCCCCAGCCATTCATTATCGGAAGTAAGTGCGGGAGGAATTCCGGTTTGACTGGAAATGGCGGAATTATTACTCAGCGTAAATCCGTATTTATGGTTGGTCATATTGTTTCGGGTAAGTTGAAATACATTGCTGGGAATAGTATTGGAAACCTCAATTCCTTTTTCGGTAGTACTCAACGTATTGCAGGCAATTCGGGTGTCGGGTGTAGTTTCGCTGAGGAGGGTCAAAACGTTCGTTTTGGTGGTATTAAAACCCGTGATTTCGTTGTTGATAATATAGCGATTGGGAGTCAGAAATACCCCATTATTATTCACTAATCGAATCCCAAACTGCTGGGCAGTAGCGGGGCTTTCGTCCCTCAAGGTGATATAATTGTTTTGAGCGGTAAGGGTTATTTCCCGCCAATTTATTTTCTCAATGCCTCGAAATACTTCTTTGATTTTGTTACTGTTTACGTTAATCCCGCTTGGCGTTAATCCGATAGGTCCTGTAAAATTAACGGCATCTACAAGGCTAATCGCTGTACCTATTTTAGCACCTGTGGTGTTGATTAAGGCTAAATTAGGGTGAGGTTGAATGATATTTTCATTTACATTCATTGCATCAATATACTGTGTGTTTTGGTTATTAATGACCGGAGCAGAGAAGGTGCCGTTTATTCGAACTCCGGTTCTGGAATTATAAATGGAATCCATCAAAATATCGTATTGTTTACATTTATTGGTCGTTGCCAATATTCCGAAATTAGCCCATCCCGAAGCCGTACTTCTAAAAGAAGCGTACCGGGTTTCAAGGTTAAAATAGTTTCCTGCCTTGATTCCGGTGCTACATTCATAAAACCGGACATGCGTTCCAATTACTGGACTGCCTCCCGAAAATGCCGGATTCACCCGCATTCTGAAATAATTTGCATCGCTTGCCGCAGCAAAGATTCCCGTACCACAATGCTGAATTACTGTATTTTTACAACTAAAGTTCGTTGCATTCGCACTAATTCCTATTGAATGTCGGTCAATCACGTTGTATTCTGCTGCAATTGCGCTCCCAATTTCTATTTCATAATACGTAGGGTTCGGAAAAACCGGCATAAGCGTTGCGCCCATATTCCTTAAATCCACTGCAAAAGCCGGAATCTGTCCGGCATAAGGGGCTTTTAGCGTAGTAACGGGATAGGTTGTATTATGAATATAGGGCGTAGCCAAACCCTGATTATTGGCAGCAATCGGGTTATTATTCGCTTTAACTGCACTCGTTGTACACGGAAATGCAATGGTACGGCAAGTAAATACGCAATCTGTGGTTTTAAATGCGGTATAAGTTAAAGCAGTCGTTACTGTGTATCCGGATAAATAAACCCCTGTCCGATTTCGGTTAAATACCGAATTAGACAAAACCAAATTTGTAGCAGGACTTGGAGAAGCAGGAGCTGTATAACTAATCATTGTAATTGCGTCTTCAATTAGTGAATTGTTGGTAATATTCAGTTTTCCTCCATCTTCCAACACAATTCCCGCCCACATATCTGTACAAGCATGAAGATAAGAAGTTTTGATATTCAGGGTGCTTCCCGAAGGAATTGTGATACTAACGCCGGGGTCAATCGAAACCAAACAATTGTTCAGCGTTACAGTAGCTCCCGCTGCAATTGTAACATTTCCGACAATACACACATTGGTATTAGCCGGAATCGTAGTAGAAATAAGCACTCCGCTTACCTGTCAGGTACATCCATTACAAGCTAAGGGCTTATAGCCTTCTTTTAGGACATTACTGCCCCCCCCCCGCATATTCATGTAGATTTTTATTATTTTCCGCAAATCCACCGAAACTAAACATCGTCATAAAGACAAAAACACCGAAAAAAGTCTTTTTCATAAGGTAAATTCATTGAATTGTAGAACA
>JAYVKT010000472.1:0-2369 GCA_043768195.1 Chitinophagaceae bacterium
CCTGTTGCTGCATAAAAAGGTTCTTCTGAATAAGGTGAAGTTATGCTCAGCTGATTATTGCTTTTCCTAAGAATAAACCGGTTAAATGAATTGCCCCTATAATTTACTGTATCGCTTCTTCCCAGTTCAATGCTTTGGGCTACCCTAAAACCATCATGCCGGATAAAATGATGGTCAAGATTGCTGAATGTCTTCAACGAAAGCGGTGCCTGTATATTAAAATACAAAAAAGAAAAACAGACAGTGCCAATCAACAAGAAGACAAATGGGAACCGCCTCTTCTGGTATCCATTCTTTACAAAACCATTATAATAAAGCATCCCATAAAAAAACATCACTGCAATAGTGAGTGCATATAAAAAAGTCAGGCTTGTGAAAAATTTCAACATGGTACGGGCTATTGACTGTTCAGGTTTGTTTCATCAAAAACAGGATAAGACAATTTATTCAGTTCTGCTTTATCCAATGCCATTCGCATTACCAATGCCCTGCTACCAAACTCTGTACTTAATTTTTTTAGTAACCCGACTTCTGGCCCACCCCCTTTTGAAAAATTTTTTATCCTTTCTACCATTTTACCGCCAATTGACAATTCATTTACCCGCAGGTACAGGTACTCAATATATAGCAGTGATAAGGACACAAGCATATCCAGTAGTTTTTCCCTGTCGGCAACACTAAGTTTGGCAGGGCTATTCTTGTTGGCATCCGTTATTGTCAATATTGGTTTCAAAAAATTTTCGTAGGCATAGGCAGCAACAATATTCTCCGTATCCAGTACACTTTTTATAGCCAATGTTTCCTCTTTCGATTTATCATAGTCAGGATAATTTTTTACTTTATATGCGTTTAGAAACCCTTTTTTCAGGGAATCATATTCATGTTGTATGCCGTTATATTCTTTTATCATCCTGTTCAAACCATCGTTTTCTGCAGACAGTTTACTTAACTCTGTATTCAACTCATTAATTCTGCTTTCCAGATTTTTTGAAGCCATCTTCCCTTTCTTTTCTTTTGATATGATGTGAAGTTCGTTGCCGGGTTTTGAAGCTGCCTCTTTTGATGGCTGATTCAATTCGAAAATCACCCGGCTGATTTTTTTCTGATGCTGATAGAACAGATAAATAACAAACCCAAGCAGTGCAATAGTGGTAAGCAAGCCCAACAATACATACTGATTAGTTGTAGTAACTTTTTCCTGTTTGGGTTCTTTTGTCACCTTTTGTATCTGGCTATCATTATATTGTTTCACCAGTGAATCCAGTTCTGTTTGCAGGATAATAACATTGCGATTAGCCTTTTCTTTAACAGACAAAGTGTCCGCTATGCGGATGCGTTGTGTGTCCTGTTGTTGTGCCCATAATCCCGCTGAAAAAAAAAGGAAGAGCAAAGAGATATAAGTTTTATGAAGCATAAATATTTTATTAGCCGTTAAAGATTGAAAAACCGGAGGATGCCCTGCCGTTGCTTTAGTGGTTTTTGCGGAGTCAATTTCCGGTCTTTTACCACATCATTATAAACTGCATTTATGGAAGCCAGATCACCCGAATAGCCGGGAAACATTGAAATAGCTTTCATATCCTGAATAGGTGAATAGGTCTCTGCCACCGAAGTAAGAATGCTGTATAACGACCGCACATCTTTTACACGTTGATTTTCCATCAATCGCAGATAAATATTGTCACGGGTAAAATAAATATCAACCGTTTTATTCTTAAATGCTTTTAACTCCTGGTTATTGCGTCGAACGACCGCAGCATTGTATAAAATATCGTTCCCAGGTTCAATTTTAATTCCCCGGTAGAGGTAGATATTATTATTCAGCACATCATTATTTTTTGATAGCCCTTCTTTTTTGTCAATGGGGATGCCGGTAAAGTCGGTTATTTTATATGCACCGCTGAAGGCGCCATGAATAGCCACATTTTTATTATTCAATGCCCTGCCGGCCGGAATCGTTTTTACTTTAATGGCAGTTCCCAGTAAGTTGTTCAATTCACTTTCTACTTTTTGTTTCAACTCATCAAAATAAAAAGCCCTGCCACTCAGCATTACCACTTTTATACGTTTGCGGATGTCTTTGGTCATCACATCCTTTATACTGCCGATAATACAATGCACAATACAATCTGTTGCTTTTTTAATGAGGCCCGTTACTTCATCATCCCATCTTATGCTCCGGTCTTTCAATATCGCATCGGCATACTGCAGCAGAGTTGATTGGTCTTTGAACAGGTTACCTATTGTTCTTTCTGTGCTGATTGAATTTTCTGCCAATTGAGCAAATGCTGTTATGCCGACTGGCTGAAGATGCTTGAATTTTTTCTTCTGCTCTTCCATCAATTGAATAAAATTCAGTACATCGGCTG
>JAYVKT010000473.1:0-2439 GCA_043768195.1 Chitinophagaceae bacterium
CAATCATTGTCAGGCTGAGTTTATCGAAGCCTGACTTAAAGTGACATTACCGGTATGCAATCACCCTTCGACAAGCTCAGGGTGACAGTAGCGGCGATTGTTACCTGAAAGTGACGTTTGTTATCAGGTTGACAACGGCGTTCGTTTTCAGGTTTTGTCATCCTGAGTTTATCGAAGGATGACAAAACCTGATTCAAGCACCGTTATTTTATTTAGCATCTGCCCATGCAATGCTCGCCTTCACTGCCCGCTGCCAACCATTCACCAATTCATTTCTTTTTGCATCATCCATCGCCGGAGAAAATTGTTTATCCACCTGCCACTGTTCTTGAATTTCACTCACATTTTTCCAATAACCAACTGCAAGACCAGCTAAGTACGCTGCACCCAACGCTGTGGTCTCAGTAATTTTTGGTCTTACAACTTTCGTATTTAGAATATCACTTTGAAATTGCATCAGTTGATTATTCACTGTTGCACCACCATCTACTCTTAATTCAGCAATGTTGATTCCTGAATCAGCTTCCATTGCTTTCAGCACATCATAGGTTTGATAAGCAATACTGTCTAATGCAGCTCTTGCAATGTGAGCATTACTACTGCCCCTTGTTAATCCGAAAATAGTTCCTCTTGCATACTGGTTCCAGTGCGGCGCACCGAGACCTGCAAATGCCGGAACAAGAAACACTCCATCGGTGTCCTGTACCTGTGCAGCTAATTTTTCTACTTCTGAAGACGTACGAATAATTTTAAGTTCATCCCGTAGCCATTGAACAACAGCTCCGGCAATAAACACACTTCCTTCCAGTGCATATTCAGTTTTACCATCTATTTGCCAGGCGATGGTGGTCAGTAAATTATTTTTTGAGCTGATAGCTTTTTCTCCGGTATTCATCAGCATAAAACAACCAGTACCGTACGTATTTTTTACCATGCCCGGTTGTGTACACAGTTGCCCAAACAAAGCTGCCTGTTGATCACCAGCAATACCAGCAATAGGAATTCTAGAATCTGGAATAATATTTCCGGTTACTCCGTAAATTTTACTGCTCGGTTTTACTTCTGGTAACACTGAGGTTGGAATATTAAATAATTTCAGCAGTTCGGTATCCCATTGCAATGAGTGAATATTAAACAACATTGTTCTTGATGCATTGGATACATCCGTTACATGCACTTCGCCATTGGTCAGTTTCCAGGTGAGCCAGCTATCAATCGTACCAAAAGCCAGTTCACCATTTTCTGCTTTGGCTCTTGCACCGGCTACATTATCTAATATCCATTTCAGTTTGGTAGCTGAGAAATAGGCATCAATAATCAATCCTGTTTTTTGTTGTATTGTACCGGCATGGTTGGCGGCTTTCAATTCATCACAATAAGCAGCGGTTCTTCTGTCCTGCCACACTATTGCATGATAAACAGGCTGACTGGTTTTTCTATCCCACACCACCGTTGTTTCCCGTTGATTGGTGATGCCGATACCCGCCACCTGTTTCATATTAATATGTGCTTTGGCAACTGCTTCGGCCATGGTGCCAAATTGTGTACTCCATATTTCATTAGCATCATGTTCCACCCAGCCGGGTTGCGGAAAAATCTGTTTGAATTCTTTTTGTGCTACACTGATAATGTTGCCTTGTTTATCAACCAGCATACTGCGGCTGCTGGTAGTGCCCTGGTCAAGGGCGAGAATGTAATGTAATGACATGCAATTGATTTTAGTGAAAGGAAGTTAGTGAAAAGTAAACACAGATTGCATGGATTCCAAAGGATTATAAGGATTTAGCTTGGTACACTTAAATAAAGGCACAGTCGTTTTTGCGTAATCTGTATTAATCCTAAAATCAGTGTTCTAAAACGCTACCCTAAAACTTCCAAAAACCCCAAAATTTTTATCGTTCACTCTTGTAAGAGTTGACGGCAGCACCCGCCACACAAAGTCTATGCGAAATACATGAAAAATATTATCAATGCCGGTGCCGAGTTCGAGATAAGTGTTGCCATTCAATGTTTGAAAGTTGTGGCCTTCTTTAAAGTTGAGGGCTTTATTAGCAGGGGAGAGCCCAGCCCATAAAGTTTTGGCTGTCCAGAATTGACGGAAGCGGAGTTTGGGAAACAGCCGGAATATACCGTTTCCAATATTATGTTCTATGTTGATGCCTGCATATTTATCATGAATAAATTCCCAGCGGTTCATCATATTGAATGCATATTTATTATAGTAGTACAGTTCATTGCCCGGCGCAATGTCGAGAAGTATGTAGGGTAGTGTACCAAATGTTTTGCCACCATATACTAACCAGGAGATATTTCCAAATGGAGGAACGTTTACATAGTCAGAAACACTGGCAGAAAGTTTGGTATAGCGGTAACTGCTTTTCAATACACCGGCGAAGCCATGGCTTATATTAATTTCTCCAATAGGGTAACCGCTGCCCA
>JAYVKT010000474.1:0-2100 GCA_043768195.1 Chitinophagaceae bacterium
TTTTTCGCCTCTTTTCTTTAATTCATCCAGCAGGTGTTTACTCTGGTCGGGAAATTGGGAGTCCACAAACACCACTCCTTTTTTTGAGAGAAGAAATGCAATAGTGCCACCCCGTTCTTCAAATATGCCCACCTTATTTCGCAGCATGGTAATCTTCCACGGGTCTTCAAAGAAAGACGACAATACATTTTGCTGAGCTAATGTCAATGCACCAAAAGTGAGTGCAGTGTTTTGGAGGAAAGAACGGCGGTTCATATTAAAAGTTTATAGTTTTTAGTTTATTGTTTGTAGTTGTTGAATAGTCTTTGCGTTTTAAAGTTACATTTTTTTAAGACCTCTCCTTCAGGAAATTGGCAATGAGTTTGATCTTAATAACTGATATTGGGGTGGGTTTAATATTCAAACTTCCTCAACGTCGGTGCTTTGAACCAGGTAATAATAACAACTACCAGTGTCATACATCCACCAAAAACAACCGAAGGCACAACACCCATCAGCCTGGCAGCCACACCGCTTTCAAACTGGCCGAGTTCATTACTGGAGTTGATAAACATAGATCCCACACTGCTTACCCTTCCCCGCATGTGGTCGGGAGTTTTTAATTGCATTACCGTGCCCCGCACCACTACACTCAGGCCATCGAGCATGCCGGCAATTAGTAAAGCAGCAAAAGAAAGAAAAAACCATTTTGACAACGCAAAGCAAATAATGCAGATGCCAAAACCGGCTACCGCTATCATTAATTTTTTACCCTGTGCTTTTTTCATTGGAAAAACAGTAAGGAGTACAATGCTGCAAATGGCACCAATATCTATGGCAGCATTGAGCCAGCCAAAACCCTGTGGCCCTATTTTAAGAATGTCTTTGGCAAATACAGGCACCATTGCTACTGCTCCGCCAAAGAGTACAGCAAACATATCCAAAGAGAAGGCGGCCAATATTTCTTTGGTTTTATAAACGAACCGCAATCCTTCTTTTACACTTTCCCATGTTTTCTTTTCACCACTTTGTAGCATTGGTGGTTTTGGTTTTAATTGTGTCAGCAACAAAAATGCAATAACTAATAAGCAACAAATGGTAATGAGTGTGCCGGTAATCCCCAACTTCCAGATTAAAAAACCACCAGCCGCATGTCCGGTAACGGATGCAGAAAGCCAGGAACCTTGTGTCCAGGTGGTAGCATTTTGTAAATAATGTCTTGGTACAATGCTGGCCAGCATGGCTGAAAAAGTGGGGCCGGTAAATGCACGGATGATACCGGTGCAAAATATAACTGTATAAATACCGATGGTGATAGTGTGGTTGCTGAAATGATTTTCAATATATGAAGTAGAGAAAAATAGCAGCACAGCGGCAGTAAGAAAATAAAAAAGAACACCCCGCAGTATCAGTTTCCTTTTTTCGCTTTTATCAATTATATGCCCTGCATACAAGGCCATGGATAATGCGGGAATGACTTCGGAAAGCCCAACCAGGCCAATGGCAAATGGATCGCCGGTTAACTCGTACACCCACCAGGCTACTAAGGTGCCCATCATACGAAGTGCCGAGATGAAAATAAACCTTCCAAGCATCAGGTTTTTAAATTCGGGAATGCGAACTGCTGCAAAAGGATCGTTGGTTATTTGAGTGACAGGAGAGTTGCTGTCCATTGGTGCGAAGATAAGCACACATGGATTCTATTGTTGAAAATTGTTTGTTGAGCGTTGAGTATTGGTTATTCTAAAAAAATAATACACAACAAACAATATTTAATAATCAATATTCAATGGGGTTTCACTATTGCGTAGTGTGTTCTTACGGCAGCGTCAGGTAGTGCTGCCCGTCTTCATATTCTTTTTCTAAAGCTTCATGGATAATAGCCATATGTTTTTCATTGCCAAGAAAGTCGGCGTTGCTGGCATCTACGAAAAGTGTTTTTATATTGTGCTGCTTTAAATATTGGGTATAGGTTTCTTGTATGTTGAATAAGTAATCGTCCGGGATATTTTGTTCGTAAGAACGGTTACGCTTTTTAATATTGGCCTGTAGTTTGGAAACGGATGCGTGGAGGTAAATAACAATATCTGGTTTGGTTAATTGTTGATTGATGATATCAAA
>JAYVKT010000475.1:0-2401 GCA_043768195.1 Chitinophagaceae bacterium
AGAATCCTCTGCTTTTTCCTGTGCGGGGATACCCATTTTGCGAAGCCCTTTTAATATCGGGGGCATGTCGGTTTCAGTCATTGCTTCGGCATCGGTAACGGAGCCATATACAAAGGCATTAGCCCAGGCCAGGTCTTGCGGATGATTGTCCAGTTTGCCTGACAATACTTTGTAATAACCATGTCCTACATCGAGAGTTGGTATATAAGTTATTTTTTTCTGCACTAACAGTTTTGCAAAATCATCGGGTACTACTTCATCATCTATACTATGCACTAAAATATCAGCACCAGCTTCCACGGCCAGTTGTGCTGTTTTTAATTCGGTAGCATGTACGGCTAGTTTCAATCCGTTGGCATGGCTTTTTGCGGCAATATGTTTTACCAGTTCAAAATTCTTTTCAGCCGGCAGATTGGGACTGGCGATGTACCATATCTTTATAAAATCAGGTTTTAGCGGAAGCATTTTACCAAACAAGGCATCAGCTTCATCAAAGTTTGTTATTTTAATAATGGGCCTGTCGTTGCCAAACTGGTCTCTGTCCACCATAGAGAATAGTGGCCCTGTAACAAGTATATTGGGCGATACCATTGTTCTGCTGATAGAATCCCGTACTACAAAATTTGTCATCGGCCCACCCACATCAATTACAGAAGTAATGCCCAACCGCAGGTAACGGTTCAGGTAATCGGCTGCATTGTTAATGCCAAATGCTTTTTCTTTTTCGTAAGGCATTTTTTTGCGGAGGTCCACCACATCGGGCCGGGTGTATAATCCGCCCGATTGAAAGAAGTGAATATGTGCATCCGTCATACCCGGCATGATATACTTGCCCCTGCCATCAATGAGTTTTGCACCGGCAATTGTTTTTATTTTTCCGGCAGCACCTACCTGCTCAATTTTTTCACCATTAATAACTATGGTTTGTCCCGGAATTATTTTACCGGTTTTTACTTCTACCAGGTTTACATTGCTGATAACTGTTTGCTGTGCCCACAACGAAGCTGAAAGCAGCAGTGAGCAAAACAGGAAGGTTTGTTTTTTCATGTGTTTATAAATTATCTTTATTAGAATTAGTTATTCAATTTTAGTAAATGCTGTTTTAATTCCATAAGCAATTAACCAGAAGCGGTTAATTTTTTTATCAGCCGTTATTTCAAATTCCAGTTGTCTGTCGCTGCCATCGGTATAAAAAAATTTATTGGCCGATTCAGGTTTTATTTCCAGTGATTGTCCGTTTGCTGCTATACGATATAGTTTGTTACCTTTTCTTTCCAGCGTTACTTCACCGCTGCCTTTGAATTTTCCAGTAAATTGATTCAGCGTTATGGAATCCATTGCCACCTCTTTGTGTTCTGTTGGCATTACCACAGGGTTGCCGGCCATTATATGTTGTAGTGTGTTACAAAGGGCGGGAGAATTGGAGCTGTTATTGGAGAGAAGAATATAGGTGAGGTCTTTATCTGCATTACGGGCAAGAAAAGTAGTGTAACCCGGCCAGCCGCCTGAGTGTGCAATGATATTTCCGAAATCATTTTTCTCCATAAATACCCCAAAGCCATAGGTTGAATTTTTTGCGGTATCAACAATTGCCTGCCCCTTCAGCATTTCTTTTTGTGTTTCTTCATTGAGCAGGCTGTGATTTTTTACAGCCCTGTCCCATTTCAATAAATCACCGGTAGTGGAGTTTACAACACCATCACCTTGTATGCCATCCAGGTAAATTACAAAACTAAAATCGGGGAGACTGTCCGGTATAAAATGTTTTTTCAAACTGTCGTTATATACAAAGCCATACGCATAGTTGGCAATAGTATCTTTTAGCGAACGGCGGGTGTTGTAGATACGGGTATGTTTCATTTGTAATGGCCTGAAAATATTTTCGGCCATATAATCTTTTAATGGCTGCCCCGACACCTTTTCAATAATAGAGGCAAGCATGGCATAAGCTGTATTACTATATGTCCATTTTATTCCGGGGGCAAATAATACTGGTAGTTTTTCTTTTGCCAGGAAGGCAATCATATCATTGTTGAAAGCGATTTTTTTCCGGTCCCATTTTTCATTCATTGCTTCTTCATAATCCGGCAGGCCGGATGTATGGGTAAGCATATGCCAGATGGTAATGTTTGAATAGGGCAACTCAGGAAAATACTGACGTAAAGAATCGGTCAGTTTTAATTTTCCTTTATCCTTCAATAACAAAATACCTGTTGCGGTAAATTGTTTACTAACGGAAGCCAGTTCAAAAACGGATGAATCGTTGAGTAATCGTTTGGTGTCAAAATCAGCAAAGCCATATGATTTTTGAAAAACAATTTCTCCGTTCTCTGCTACCAATACATTTCCATTGAAGTTGTAATGTGCTGTCTGCCCGGAAAGAAACTCATCCAGTTTAGCA
>JAYVKT010000476.1:0-2005 GCA_043768195.1 Chitinophagaceae bacterium
CCAGGTAACCATCCGTTTTGAAATGGATGATGACTTTATGAGTTTTGTACCACCACACCGGGTATATATTAATTCGTTAATTGAAAAAAATGTTATTGATTACTTCTCAGTAAGCATGGAAACACAGCGCAGCTGGTGGATAATTAATGCAGCAAGTAAAAACGAAGTGGAAGAATACCTCTCCAAATCTCCTTTATATAAATACTGGACTGTTGAAATTGATGAACTGTTTGTTTACGACAGCCAGACCTACCGACTGCCTGCATTGCAGTTGAATTAAATTTGTTTTGCTCTCCAATCGTTAAAAGCTTTGATGGTTGGGAAAATTATTGGCTGCACCCCTGCTGCCGTTAACAGTTTTGCAGTTTTACCCGAAGGACAAACATGCTGCACATTTGTTTTTATAAATGCACTGCAATTTTGATATTGCTGAAAACTTGTCCAGAAAATAACATCTGCACCGGCAATAGTATTTTTTATTTCTGCTGTAACCCCGCTAATTAATTTGTAGGTAGCGGCAGCATTTATTCCATCTTCAATCCAATGCATTTTACTTTGGCTGTTGGTAATAAGCTGAATATCGTTATTGCTGATATTAATTAATGGGCTTTGTAATATTGAATGTGAAAAATCAAATCCCAAACCATCTGCACAACCTTCTACCCAAATACCTTTTTTTGCCAGTTCGTACCAGGTTCTTGTTCCTGCTGCCCAAACTTTTTTACGCAATATTTTTTCTGTTATAGCTGTGGAGTGTACTGCTTTATGGCTGGAGATAAAATACAATTTTACAGCTTCGTCTATTTCAACATCATTCAAATAATCATAAGTAAAAAAATCCTTCATGTAGTCGGTTGAAGAAAATAATTGTTTCCCCGTTAAATCCAATGCAGTCTCAAAATTCCATTCTCTAAATGCTTTGTCAGTACCATCTTTACCCGAGGCATAGGTAAAGAAATATTCGGTGTATCGGCATGAAAAACACCAAACTGTTGTGAGCAGCCATAACCATATTGTTTTGCATATACCCTTTCTTTGGTAATTGCATTGGTGAGCTGTGTATTTTTTATGGCATTTAATATTTCAATAGCATCAATATTACTATCTGTTGTTTCTGCAACAATAGCGCCCTGCCCTGCCGCAGGCGGACACTCAAACAAAGGCAATACCATTAATTTTTTGTCCTTTAAAAGATCAGTTACTTTTTCATTTGCCGGCGCATATTGCAACAGTCGGTTCAGCCCGGCAGCTGCTAAAATTATTCCGTCGTAACTACCATTGTTTAATTTTTGTAGCCGGGTATCTACATTTCCTCTTATGGGTATAGCATCCACTTCAATTGGTGCATCAGTAAGTTTGGGTAATGCTTTTTGTAAAAAACCTGTTGCCATATTACTGCGTCGTGGTGATGAGGTGCCGATAATTATTTTTTCGCCAAGCTTTAATTTATCCAACACATCAGTATTAAAAACAGCTACATCATTCATTACTTCCCGGTCAATAATGGCATATTGCCCTTCATTAAAAAAATCAACACTACTTACATCTTTCATGGAATGTAAAGCAAAGTCGGCCTCATTATTTTTCAGGCTATCCTGTATTTCTTTAGTAAAAAAATCCTGGCCTTCTACCAGGTGCAGAGGTTTCGACTGCTCTTTATCTCCTGCAGTTTCAACAATATTTACAGTAATTGTTATATCCGGGTAAACAGTTTGTCCCTTCTTTTTAAATATCTCTGCCTGTGCTAATGACAGCCAGGAGCCACGACATGCTATGGTAAAGGTTGATTTCAATAATCGTAATTCAGGTTATAAAGATATAAAATAGAAAACCTCACATTACTGTGAGGTTTTTGTGGGAGTTGATCCCGATTGGTATCGGGAAACCGCCGACCCTCCCGATTGCAAATCGGGATGTTCTAAACCAACTGACTAAACCCCTCAATATTTTCTTTAAAAAAAAGCCTCACAAAAAATGAGAGGCTTTGTGGGAGTTGACGGGGTCG
>JAYVKT010000477.1:0-2918 GCA_043768195.1 Chitinophagaceae bacterium
AGCATTATAAAAAAAGTAAGCATCATCACAAATAGATATTGATAGTACGTTTTTGACAAGACTATGCAAACATTGGTATTGCCAATAGTGTGGCTTGACATTGGAGCAACCCGTAACGGTCATTTCGCTATCAGCTAAAACTGAAAACCATTACCTTCATTGTATAAAAATTTGATTCATGAAAAAAATAGTTGCTGCCCTCCTGAGTTTTGCCTTTGTATCGGTCAATGCACAAACGGCAGATGAAGTGATACAGAAATATGCAACCAATATGGGCGGACTGGATGCTTTCAACAAGGTTAGTACCGTGAAGTTTTCCGGCACCCTCGTTAGCCAGGGAAAGAGCTACCCCCTCACCATACAAATTGTGAACGGCAAATCTATGAGAACAGATGTGGAAGTAAACGGGCAAACAGTAAACAGCGTTTATAATAATGGTACCGGCTGGAAGCTGAACCCCTTTGACGGAACTACTACGCCAACCGAAGTAACCGGAACAGAACTTGCCAGTTTAAAAGCACAAGCAAGTTTTGCTAACAACCTGATGGACTATAAAAAACGGGGACACCAGGTGGAACTGCTGGGGCAGGAAGACGTAGAAGGTGTAAAAGCATTTAAAATAAAATTGACCAGCAAAGATGATGGCAAGGTAACGACGTACTTTATAAGCACTGTTGATTATATACTTGTCCGTTCCGATTCCAAACAAAAGATACAGGCAAATGAGTATGATGCTGAATCGTACTATTCAAACATTAAAGAAGTGAATGGCCTTAAAATAATGATGAACTTTGTCCGAAAAATACAAGGACAGGTTTTTCAGGAAGTAAAATATGATAAGGCAGATCTGAATATTCCGATTGATGCAAAAATTTTTGAGATGCCGAAACAATAAGCCGATTGTAAATAAGGCCTGTGGTTAACTTAAAATAATCTTAAAAGTTACTAGAAGTTGTCTCAAAAGTATTTTTGAAATAATTTTCACGCAAAGCCGCCAAGACGCAACGGTTGATTTTCTGGAAATTTTCTTTGCGCCCTTGTGCCTTTGCGAGATATAAATTGCCTTTTAAGATGCCTTATACTTTCATCACACCGGCGCAGGAATTTCCGTTAACACTTCCAGTCCTTGCCCGCTACGCTGCCAGGCACTTGTATCGTTTCCGTTTGTAATAACGATGTACGGCACCGGAATGCTGATATTATAACGAAGTACCTGCTCCAATACTGTTGTATCCAGTTTTACTTCGCCAGCTTTACATTCAATCATCATCCACGGTTGGTGCTTACTATCATAAACAAGTATATCAAACCGCTTTTTTAACTCCCCCAGTTTTATTTCTTTTTCAATAGCAATTAATGCGGCGGAATAATTCTTTACCTGTAAAAGATACTGTATAAAGTTCTGCCGCACCCATTCTTCCGGCGTCAGTACAACCCATTTCTTACGAAGCAAATCAAAAATAAAGTCCTTGCCGTTTCCCGTTTTAATCCGAAATGCAGGTTCAGGATAATTGATAATCATGATGCTTCAAAAGTAAATGATTAAATTTGTCCATATGAAGACAAAAGAAGAAATAGTACAGAACTGGCTGCCCCGCTACACCGGTGAGGCGCTGGAAAATTTCGGTGAGTACATACTACTGACCAATTTCAGTAATTATGTAAAAATGTTTGCAGAATGGAACAACGTGAAAGTGATTGGTGAAGGCAAACCGATGCAATGTGCCACCGCAGGCAATATCAGCATCATCAACTTTGGTATGGGAAGCCCTACTGCCGCTACGGTAATGGATCTGCTTTCTGCCATCCATCCGCAGGCAGTTTTATTTCTGGGAAAATGCGGAGGGTTAAAAAAACGTAATAAAATTGGCGACCTCATTTTACCAATAGCAGCGATAAGGGGTGAGGGAACATCGAACGACTATTTTCCAGCCGAAGTACCGGCTTTACCTGCATTCGCTTTGCAAAAAGCAGTATCCACCACTATCCGTGACTATGGTGTTGACTACTGGACTGGCACCGTTTATACTACCAACCGCCGGGTGTGGGAACATGATGAACCTTTTAAAGAATACCTGCTAAAAATCAGGGCTTATGCTATTGATATGGAAACGGCCACCATCTTTACCGTTGGTTTTTATAATAAAATACCAACCGGGGCATTGTTATTAGTAAGTGACCAACCCATGACCCCCGATGGTGTAAAGACGGAAGAAAGTGATAAAAATGTAACTGCTCAATTTGTAGAGAACCATCTTAAGATTGGTATTGATTCAATTAAACAGTTAATGAATGATGGAATGACGGTAAGGCATTTGAAATTTTAAACCCCAATAAAATGAAACAGATTTTTTTATATCCCATGCTTGCTATGCTGCTTCTTTCAAACAGCGATTGCAGCAAAAAGAAAAGCGAACAATATAAAGGCAAACTGGAAGTTGCCGGTATTTGTATGAATTATACTATCCGCATCACAGAAGGCAATATAGATACTTCCCGCATTGCTGCCAACTGGATTGATGAAACCACCAATCTTTCATACAGCAATGTTTTCAGGCTTGGCAACCCCTGCGACTTTCCTGCTTCTATTAAACAGGATGATGAATTTTATTTTACTATTGACAATGGAAAAGGGAAAGATTGTGCAGTCTGCATGGCCTACTACCCCACACCACCTAAAGCCCTTTCGATTAAAGTGGATAAATAATAATGCAGCCCTTATTAAGCATAAATAATCTTTCCCTTGATTTTATTTCCGAATCAGGAAGTACCAATGCGTTAAAGAATATTTCTTTCTCGGTGAACCGGGGTGAGATAGTGGCTCTTGTCGGCGAATCGGGTTCAGGAAAATCTGTTACCGCCCTTTCTATTTTACAACTTCTCCCTTCGCCACCGGCAAAGTTTACAACAGGAGAAAT
>JAYVKT010000478.1:0-2077 GCA_043768195.1 Chitinophagaceae bacterium
TGTTGAACATATTCCGCTGAATCTCTAATAGCAATCCGTCAACATATTGAGCAATGCCATCGAGGTCAACAATCATTTTTTCTTTTGTATCCCTGCGGGCTACTTCCACCACATTTTTCTCCAAATCTCTTGCGCCTAATGCCAAACGAACTGGCACACCTTTCATTTCATACTCAGCAAATTTCCAACCGGGCCTGTTATTATCATTATCATCATACTTTACACGAACACCCAAGTTTTTAAGGTTCGCCATTATCTCTTTTGCCTTTTCATCAATCACTGCTTTTTGTTCATCACCCTTATATATAGGAACGATAACAACCTGCAACGGTGCAATCTTTGGTGGCAATATCAATCCCTGATCATCACTATGCGCCATCACCAATGCCCCAACCAATCTTGTACTTACTCCCCAACTGGTAGCCCACACATGTTCCAGTTGGTTTTCTTTATTTGAAAATTTTACATCAAAGGCTTTGGCAAAATTTTGTCCAAGGAAATGTGATGTTCCTGCCTGCAATGCTTTTCCATCCTGCATCAATGCCTCAATGCAGTAGGTATCTACCGCACCTGCAAAACGTTCATTGGCGGTCTTCACTCCACGAATTACCGGCACTGCCATAAACTCTTCGACGAATGTGGCATACACCTCAAGCATTCTTTCTGTCTCTTCTATTGCTTCCTGTGCTGTAGCATGAGCAGTATGGCCTTCCTGCCATAAAAATTCGGTTGTACGCAAAAGCAGTCTTGTCCGCATTTCCCAACGCACTACATTGGCCCATTGGTTAATTAATAAAGGCAAATCCCGGTAAGATTTTATCCAGTCTTTATAAGTGTTCCAGATAATAGTTTCGCTGGTAGGGCGAACTATCAGTTCTTCTTCCAGTTTTGCATCGGGATCTACAATCACTCCACCGCCGTTGGGATCATTTTTTAAACGGTAATGCGTTACTACTGCACATTCTTTGGCAAAGCCTTCCACATGTGCTGCTTCTTTACTTAAAAAACTTTTGGGGATGAACAATGGGAAGTAAGCATTTACATGCCCGGTGTCTTTAAACATTTTGTCTAGTGCATCCCGCATATTTTCCCATAGGGCAAAGCCATACGGCTTGATGACCATACAGCCTTTTACGGCAGAATAATCGGCTAAATCTCCTTTTAAAACAAGGTCATTGTACCATTTTGAATAATCCGTTGCTCTTGATGTAATCTCTTTGCTCATGTTACTTTTTAGTTTAATGCTACCCCGACCTTTAAATTTAATTTAACAGGCCGCAGCGCAATATTTCGCTGAATGGCTGAATCTTTGTTGCCTGAATACAACGATTGTGTTTCTTTTAGAGTCGCACAAAAGTAGTAACTTCATTTTTAACCCGATAAACCATTTGCCATGAAATCAAAAATTTTACTCCTGGCACTCATTGTAGCTGCTCTTAGCAGTTGCACTACCTCTTACAAAACTGGTCAAACCCCTGATGATGTATATTATTCTCCTACCCGGCCGCAGGAAGAATATGTACAAACAGAAAAGGATGATGATCGCCAATACCGGAATAATGATGATGAGTATTATGATGACAGTTATCTGCGGATGAAAGTAAGAAACCGCAATCGCTGGTCAGATTTTGAGGATCCCTATTATTACAGCCGCCTGTACAATTTTAGTTCTTATAATTGTTGCTGCTTTGGCAACCCCTGGACACCCTCTTCTTACTGGAACAATCATTACAATCCCTATTACCAGAGTTATATAATTGTAAATCCAAAGACAAGTGTTGCCTACTCAGGACCAAGAACATTTAACCTGAATTCTTATAACAACAATGCAATAACCAACAGCAATTATTCAAACCCAAAAATCAGGACATCGGGCGGTAATAATAATAACAACAATAACAGTTACACTGCCCCCAGGAACAACGGTTCAAATAACAATAGCAACTCAGGAAACATACTGAGGGATATTTTTAGAGGAAGTAATAACAATTCTTCTAACAATGGTTCAAACAATAATTCTTCCACATCAGGCAGCAGTTCCAACAACTCCGGATCATCATCCGGCGGTGGTAGCAGC
>JAYVKT010000479.1:0-3047 GCA_043768195.1 Chitinophagaceae bacterium
CGCAGCAAAGGCTTTGGTTTTGTGGAAATGGCAAACGACGAACAGGCTCAGGCGGCTATCGCTGCTTTGAACGGCACTGAAGTTGACGGTCGTGGTATCGTAGTTAACGAAAGTCGTCCTAAGCCAGAAGGTGGTGGAAGCGGCGGCGGTGGTGGCTTCAAGAAAAGAAGCTTTGGTAACGGCGGCGGTGGCGGCGGTTACAAAGGTGGCGGCGGTGGCGGCTACAAAGGTGGCGGCGGTGGCGGCTACAAAGGTGGCGGCGGCGGCGGTTACAACCGTGACCGTGGCGGCAGTGGTGGATTCAATAACGATTATTAATCAATAACGATATTCATGAAGCTTTAATAAGTTCGGTTCGAAAGAGCCGGACTTTTTTTTTACCCAGCTGCATTGCTACTATCATCGTCTGTTGCGTCGCACTCTTCGACTGTAGTAACACAGATGAGCATTATGTAATATTATGATATAATTTTTTAGTGCTTTAAAATTGAAAAATCAAAGCATCTTTAATAATTATGCTTCATCCCTGAAATTTAATGGTCAGACCGGGACGGTCAGACCAAGCGTAAAAAAAAATGCCGTGACTTTCATCACGGCATTAAAAATTAAGAATTATTTTTTGTTTTTTACTGAACCACTCTCACCACTCCAGCTCCATTATAAGAATGGTATTCGCCATTATACATCGCATCAGCACTTACCGGGCCCATTTTATAATTACCGGGTGACACAGCACGGACAGCATAGTAATAAGTTTGTTTATTACTATTAGCATCCACAAAGAAATGGATACGGTCGTCCCGCACATCCAATGCAGTTGGTGTAGCAGCATCTTTTATCCAGTCCATGCCCGGTATTTCTTTTGTTCGTGGATTTTCAATTTCAAAACCGGCAGGTAATAAGTCAGTAACAACTACATTCTCTATTGGTGTATTGAATGAACGTTCCAGTGTGACACCAATGATAATTAAATCATTTTGCTTAAATGTATTTGTAGTAATTGGTTTACCATTTCTGTCAAAGAAACGTCTTCTTACTTTCAGGTAACTGTCTTCTTCCTTATATGCACCGCTGGTACTGATACCTTCGGCCTGCCAGAAATAATATAAACGGCCAGTACCTTTTGTTGCTATTTCAACATTGTTATTACCCAGGGCTTTCATATCACCTGTCCATTGTCCACCGTCAACTTTGGCGATTGTTTTACCATTTACTTTTATTTCGGCAGTGGCGGTAGAAGTATTGGCAGCCTTTGCATGTTTACCGAGGGCAAGAAATGCAAATGCTCTTTCCTGTGTGCTCAGGTATTTTCTGGTTTTTAATTTATCAGCTACATGTTTTACCATCGTACCGATCTGCGAATTACCGGGGTCTACATCAATCAAAGCATTTAATGCAATCGCTTCATCCCGTACATCAGAATAATAGCTGCCTCCTGTTTGTGGTACAGATTCTTCACCGCTAAATGATGCAGGCAACATAGCAGTAAAAGATTTTCTATCCCCAGCAGTTGCATAGGCTGCGGCCAATAAATAACGGCTATCCAATGCAAGCATCGAAGTATTGGCTTTGTAATAATTCATCGCAGGTACATTGGTTCTTCCTGCAAGAGTTAATACATACAAACCGTAGGCTACTTCTTTCGGAGCAATCTTCTTATTCTGGTCACGGTTGTAGAAATAAGTAATCGTTTCCTTATTCTTCAATTTGTTGTTGATATAATTCAACATCGTTTCCAGTAAACTATTGTCAACATCAAAACCAGCTTTCTTTGCTTCTAATAAAAAGTGTGCCGCATAGACTGTAGTCCACCAGTCTTCTTTGCCTTCTCCATCCCACAAAGTGACAGCACCATTGTACAACTGTCGCATTTTTATTTTTCGGATGGCTTCCATGATATTGGTATTTGCATTTTTTTTATTCTGTTGCTTGTTCAGCATCATTAAATCAGACAAGTCGGAAAAATAGATTTGAGGGAATGCAGCAGAAATTGTTTGCTCCGTACAACCATAAGGATATTGCACCAGCCATTTTAATTGTTCGCCCAACTCCAATGCAGGAGAACGACTAACCACCAAACTGTAATTAACACTGGTTGGCATAAAATCACTCAGATTGATATTCACTTTTTGTGTGCTACCACCAGTAATCAAACCACTACCGGTTGATTTCTGTAATGTAGATGGCGGACGAACAGAAATATCGGTGGCATCTGTAAACTTCTCTCCCAGCCCACTTACAGTCACGGTTACTTTACCAACATTAATTGTTGGGTCAGCTACAACTTTGAATATTGCACGGCCTTCACTCTTTGCAGCAAGGCTTACTGATTGATTATTTCCTCCAACAACCTTCATCGGCCCTTCCACTCCTATTGTCGCAGTTACGTTTGCTGCTTTATCTGTTGTGTTAGTTAGTGTCACCGGCACATTCACCGTATCACCGGGGCTTAAAAATCTTGGTAATGCTGTACTAACTACAATCGGGTCAGCAACCGTCATTGTATTATCAGCAGCACCAAAACTTTGACCTTTGTAAGAAACAGCCATCAATCTCAACTCACCACTGAATTGTGGAATATCAAATTCAAATTCAGCTACACCACTGCTATTGGCTTTTTTAATACCACCCCAATAACTGACCACTTTTATTCTTTTAGCCGGCATCGGGTTTATTCTAGGATTCATAAAAGCCGCACCATCACCACCAGTACTGCTCAGCTTAGCTCTTACTTCAGCAAACAATAATGGGTATAAATCAAAAGCAGAAACCTGTAAGGCTTTCTTCTGATAGAAATAATCATACGGGTTTGGTGTTTTAAAATCACTTACCTGTAACACACCATTATCAACCGCTGACAACGTAACAAAACTACCGGGGGCAGCTTTTACGGTTACCTTCTGATGTGTTTTAGAACGTACTGTTTTCTGTGCAACTACTTCCGTTGCAATCTTCCTGTTTTTATCTTCCACTGTTACATTTTTAAATCCATGTGCAACAGTCAACGGAATGTCCGATACTTCATGCGGTTTAATCAATGTAGCAGT
>JAYVKT010000480.1:0-2275 GCA_043768195.1 Chitinophagaceae bacterium
GATATTGGCCAAATGAACATGTACCTCGGCTATTTTGCCAATGAAGAAAATACCGAAGGCGATAATCCACCCATAGGAATTATCCTTTCAAAAGATAAAGACGAATTACTAGTAGAGTACGCCACTTATGGTATGAACAGTCAGTTATTTGTAAGCCAGTATCAATTGTATTTGCCCGATAAAAATGATTTGATAACTATTATAAACAATACCCTGCAAAGTGAAGAAGATAATAAAAACGAATAAAATGAAGCCCATACTAAAAATTCTGTTCCTTCTTTTGCTTCCGGCGTTGGCTATTGCCCAGCAAAGCCGTGTTGACTCTGCCATTAACCTGCTCAACAAAAGCAATACGGCTAAAGGGCTTGACAGCCTTTCCTTCAAGGCTGCATTGGAACTTATTAGTACTGCCGTGTTAACGGATGTACAAATCAACCAGATTGAAAAAGCAGCATTACAGCTTAAGCAAGCAACCGATGAAGAACTCTGTTATTACATAAAAACAAGTATCCTCAGAAGTCTTTCTACCTCTGATAAATTTAAAGCTATTGACTACGGCCATCAAAATTTAAAACAATTAGAGGCAAGAGCTACCTCACAATCCAAGTTCTTATATCGTTACTTTCTTATGCTATTAAGAGTCCCATATCGTACATCTTCCAAGCTTGCAGAGGGTTTTCCATTTTATACTAAACAGCTCAATCAATTTAAATTACAAAACGATTCCGCAGCCATTTCAGCCTGCTATTTTGTACTTGGAGGATTCTATCGAACCATTGGTTTGTATGAAACGGCCATTTATCATATGAAAAATTCTATCCGCTATGCTGATAGTAGTATAACAATTTACCGACCCTTTAACGAGGGTATTTATGAAGGAAAGCAAGCATGGATAAATAATACAGGAGCACTGGCCGATTTTTATTCACTTAAAGGCAATTATGATGCGGCTATCAATTACGGTTTCACAGCCTTAAAAAAAACAATTGATTTAAATAAATCGCTTACGATAAAATCGAATAGTAACACATTAGCTTATTATTTCGCACTATGGGGTACAGCAAAAATCCTGGCAAACCAAACGGATAGTTTAGATTATTACTTTCCAATAGCGGACAGTTCTGTAATTACCGATGAACATAAGGTACTCGTTGCTCAAACCAGGGCTTTGTATAAAATGCACATGAATCACTTTTCAGAAGCTGATTCATTATTGCAATATTGCCAAAAGATGGATAAAACCTTTGCTATGGCTTCTGGAGTTTATTCAAACATTATTCAACCTGATTATTACCTTGCTTTGTTACGCATCAAACAAAAAAGATATGATGAAGCCGCCGCACTGATTTTAATTGATATGGATCGTGTAAAAGTGATACGGACAAATAGACTACGGGGATTTAAATTGTTGGCGGAGATTTATCAGCAAACCGGAAAGGCTGAGAAAGCGAATCAGGCTTATCAAGCATTCATCAACTTGAAAGATAGCATACTGTCAGATCAGGAAAAATTCCGGGCCATCAGTTTTGAAACAGAGCAACAGATAAATGACAATGAAATCGCTATTTCAAAATTAGAAAGTGCAAATAAACTTTCTGCCCAGTCAAGAAACTTTACCATTGGTATTGCAGCCTTGCTTTTAGTATTGGCAGGAAGTATTTATTACCGCTTTCAATCTAAAAAGAAAGCCAATGTGGTATTAGAAGAAACGTTGACAGATTTAAAATCCACCCAATCGCAACTCATTCAATCAGAAAAAATGGCTTCACTTGGTGAGTTAACCGCAGGCATTGCCCATGAAATTCAAAATCCGTTAAACTTCGTCAATAATTTTTCGGAAGTAAATAAAGAATTGGTGGATGAGATGCAGGCAGAATTAAGAGCTGGAAAAATTGATGATGCGATTGAAATATCAAATGATATAAAAGCTAATGAAGAAAAAATAAACCATCACGGCAAAAGAGCCGGTGATATTGTAAAGGGAATGTTGCAGCATAGCCGCAGCAGCAGCAATCAAAAAGAGCCAACAAACATTAATGCTTTGGCAGATGAATATTTACGGTTAGCATATCATGGTTTAAGAGCCAAAGACAAAACATTCAACGCCACGATGAAAACTGATTTTGATGAAACGATTGGCAACATCAATATTATTCCGCAGGATATAGGAAGAGTAGTACTCAACTTAATCAACAATGCTTTTTATGCGGCCCCCCTGCCCCCCGAAGGGGGGTTTCCGGACCCTGATTATGTACATAGCCCTACTGTTTGGGTG
>JAYVKT010000481.1:0-10809 GCA_043768195.1 Chitinophagaceae bacterium
GCTGCGTTTGCCAAAAAATTCGGACATAAGTTTGATACCTCTTCACCTGAGGCTATTGCTTCTTCCTTTAACCAATTGCTGAAAGATGTAAGTGGTAAGCCGGAACAACATGTGCTGGAGCAACTTGGCATCCGCACCATGGCAAAAGCAAAATATACGACGGAGAATGTTGGTCACTATGGATTGGGCTTCGAACATTATTGTCATTTCACTTCGCCTATCCGCCGCTATCCTGATGTGCAGGTGCATCGGATATTGGAAGAAGTATTGAATAATAAAATCAATCCGGATAAAAAGTTAGAAGAAAAATGCAAGCATACCAGCGAAAGGGAAAGGGCTGCGATGGAAGGGGAAAGGGCTGCTAATAAATATAAGCAGGTACAGTATATGAAGAATTATTTGGGAGAAGATTTTGAAGGGGTGATAAGTGGTGTATCGAGTTTTGGTTTTTGGGTAGAAACAGTGGCGCATAAATGCGAAGGTTTAGTAAGTATTAATAGTTTATTGGAGTATGATGAATTTCGTCATGTTGAAAGCGATTACTGTTTGGTTGGACAAAGAAGCGGTAAGAAATTTAATATGGGGGATAAAATAATTATAAAAGTGGTAGCAGCAAATCTTGCCAAAAGGCAATTGGATTATGAATGGGTAGTGGCTGATGAGGCGGGGGATGAAAAAATAGGTAAGGAGAAAGGGAAAAAGAGGAAGTAGTTTTTTCTTCTGATTTGATTTTGTAATTTACACCAAAACACAGGTTTTTATGCCCAATACAACAGTACTAAAAAAGCAAGTAAAAAAATTTGTTGACGGCGCATCGGAGAAAGATCTGAGACTGATCTATAACATGTTTGAAATAAACAAAGAAGATGATTGGTGGAAAGGGATTAGTAAGGATCATCAGAAAGCTGTGAAAGACGCAATTGCCGAGGCTGATAAAGGGCAGGTAATTCCCCATTCAGCTATGCTAAAAAAATACAGTAAATGGTTAAAGAAGTAGTCTGGACTTTCAGGGCTTCAAAAACGTATTGGGAGGTTATTGAGTATCTTTCCACGGACTTCGGCGAAAAAGTAGTAGCCGATTTTGTAACAAGGGTACATAACAAGATTGAATTGATTGCATCAAACCCATTTTTATTCAAAAAATCATCTTCTCAAAGAAATGTTTTTATTACCGTTATTCATAAGCGGTTAACTTTAACTTACCGGTATAAACCCATTAAGAAACGGGTTGAACTTCTCGTATTTTGGGGAACACGGCAAAACTCATCTAATTTTCATTTCAGGTAGTAAGTAAATAATTTATGCAAAGCTTCGAACTCCTCTCTCAAAAATTCGCTATTTACTTTAACAAGCGGCATTTCCCGGCCGAACCAGCTTCCTTGTATGATCCGAATGAATATTTTTTGAAACTCGGCGGCAAAAGAATCCGTCCTGTACTTTGTCTCATGGGCAATGAACTTTTTGATGAAGTAAAAGAAGATGCCTGGCATGTGGGCACAGCTATCGAACTATTTCACAACTTCACCCTTATCCATGATGATATAATGGATAAAGCCCCTCTACGCCGCGGTATGGAAACAGTTCACACCAAATACGGAGAGAGTACTGCCTTGCTTGCCGGAGATGTGATGCTGGTAACGGCGTACGAAGAATTGAATAAAATAAATATTGGGCATTTACAATCGATCCTGTTGCTTTTTAACCGGACAGCCAAAGAAGTGTGTGAAGGCCAGCAGATGGATATGGATTTTGAAAAAAAGGATACAGTAAGTTTAGATGCCTATTTAAAGATGATCGAATTGAAAACCTCTGTAGCATTGGCCGCTAGTTTACAAACCGGTGCCATACTTGGCGGGGCAGGAGAGAGAAACCAACATTTACTATATGATTTTGGAAAAAAATTAGGCATAGCCTTCCAGGTGCAGGATGATTATCTGGATGCCTTTGGTGATCCACAAAAATTTGGCAAACAGGTAGGTGGTGACATTCTGGCCAATAAAAAAACATTTTTGTTGTTACATGCCCTTGAAACCGCTTCTGCTGTTCAGCAAAAAGAATTAAAAAATTTACTGGCAGGAAATATTGACGGTAAAATAGAGAAAGTATTGCAAATCTTCCGTGATTGTAAAGTGGATGAATGGGCGTTGCAGTTAAAGAATAAATATCTTGACGAAGCCTTTTCTCATCTGGAAGATATTGCCGTGCTGTCAAAACGTAAAGAACCCCTGAAAGGACTGGCTCATTTTCTTGTAAAACGAGAGCATTAATTTGTGAGCAAACTTCCTTCGTTACTTCCTTTTTTTTGCCTATTTTAACCTGACCAAAAACCAACTGCCATGGCAAATCAACTTTTCCGAAAGAAATCTATAACCACTATTCTAAAAGATGCTGAAGCTGGTCTTCACGATGGTCATTCCTTAGGATTAAAAAAAGTACTCGGTGTCCGTGACCTTACTTTTTTTGGAGTTGCCGCTATCATCGGTGCCGGTATTTTCAGCGGTATTGGCACTGCTGCTTCCAATGGTGGGCCAGGAATTGTACTCCTTTACATCTTTACGGCTATTGCCTGTGGTTTCGCAGCTTTATGCTATGCTGAGTTTGCATCCACTGTGCCGGTTTCAGGAAGTGCTTACACATATTCTTATGTAGCCTTCGGCGAAATTTTTGCCTGGATCATTGGCTGGGATTTATTAATGGAGTATGCTATTGGTAATATAGCCGTAGCTATTTCCTGGAGTGATTATTTTACCAACCTTATGTCGAAGGCGGGGCTGCATATTCCTGACTGGTTAACGATGGATTATGTAACGGCGAAAACTCAGCAGGCGGCTGCATGGGCAGATGCGCCGAATATAGGTGGCTTACGCATCATCATGGATTTACCTGCCTTATTGATAGTAGCACTCATTACTTACATTGTATTCAGGGGTATTAAAGAATCCCGTTCAGCCAGCAACCTGATGGTAATAATAAAATTGTGTGTTATCTTTTTTGTTATTGTACTTGGCGCATACTATGTAAACCCTTCAAACTGGTCGCCGTTTACACCCGAAGGTTTTGGAGGCATTATGAAAGGAGTATCAGCCGTATTCTTTGCCTATATAGGCTTTGATGCCATATCCACTACGGCGGAGGAGTGTAAGAATCCACAGAGAGACCTGCCAAGAGGAATGATTTACTCACTTATTATCTGTACTGTTGTTTATGTTTTACTGGCCTTGGTACTCACGGGTATGGTACATTACACCAAACTGAATGTAGGCGATCCGCTGGCAATGGTGTTTGATGAAAGAGGGCTGAAATTTATCGGCGGCATCGTTGCCATTAGTGCAATCATTGCCACAGCAAGTGTATTATTGGTTTTCCAACTGGGGCAACCAAGAATATGGATGAGTATGAGCCGGGATGGGTTGCTGCCTAAAATATTTTCCCGAATACACCCAAAATACGGAACGCCGTCCTTCTCCACTATTCTTACAGGTATAGTAGTAGCAGTACCTGCTTTGTTCCTGAACCTGAATGAAGTTTTATCATTAACAAGTATCGGGACACTTTTTGCTTTTGTAATGGTATGCGGTGGCATTCTTGTTTTGCAACAACGAAAAGACAGGCCGGAGAGTAAGTTTAAAGTGCCTTATGTAAATGCACAATTCATTTTCCCCGCATTGTTAGTTGCGGCTATTGTTTTAATTGTAATAAACTTTCCCGGTTATTTTTCTGCTGATTTGCTGACCAAATCTACCTGGCCGATGGCAGTTTTTTGGTTGATAGCTCTTGTCCTGGCGGTATTGTCATTTACAAAAAAGCTTTCCCTTCTTCCAATCCTGGGAATGATCAGTTGCTTCTACCTGATGGCGCAGGAAACCCATAAAGTGTGGATGCGGTTTCTCATTTGGTTGGCGATTGGACTTGTAATTTATTTTCTCTACAGTTATACTCATAGTAAGTTGGCTAAGAAGAAGGAATAGAGATTTGAATAAATTTTTACCCGTCGCACATTTTTACTTAAAGTAACTTTGTGCGACTTTTTTATTTTAATAAATTTAAATACCCCTTTAGGGGATAGGGGCATGAAATACCAGATAGGCGATACTGTTTTAATTCTCCACTCAAATGAAGAAGGGCAGGTAGTTGACATTATGAATGACAAAATGCTGATGGTAGATGTGAAAGGAGTGACTTTTCCTGTTTACATGGATCAGGTAGATTTTCCTTATTTCAAACGTTTTACAGAAAAAAAGTTATTCCCGGTAAAGAAGGAAAAGCAATTTGTAGATGATGTAAGAAAAGAAAAACCATCGCAGGAAAAAAGAGTGGCAGATGGTGTATGGCTTACTTTTTTACCGGTAATGGATACAGATGAGTTTGGTGATGAGGTAGTAGAAGAATTAAAAATCCATTTGATAAACCGGACAGAAACGCCGTATAATTTTATTTATAAACTACATTTCTTTGGCAAGCCGGATTTTGAACTAAAGAATACAATTCAGCCGTTTGAAGATTTTTACCTGCATGATGTTGACTTTGCCGATTTAAACGACAGCCCATCGTTTGAGTTTGATTTTTCCTTGCTGCAACCTGATAAAAGGCCAGCCCATCGTGGCGGAAAAGCCGATCATTTTGAATCTTCTGTAAAATTGAAGCCAAAACAACTCTTTGCAAAAATTGAAGAACTAAAGAAAAAGAACCAGGCTACCTTCTCACAACTTTTATTTGAAACATATCCTGATAAAACAGTTGACGACACGGTAGAAATGGGACGACTTGCTGCAAAAGGATACAAAATCTACGAAGCCTCTAAAGCAAGGCAGCACCTGGAGCCTGCCCGAAGTGTTATTGATCTGCACATCGAAAAAATAGCTGACGATTGGAAGCACATGAGTAATTATGAAATAGTGAGCCTGCAGTTAAAAACATTTGAAAAATACTATCACCTGGCCATTGCCCATCATCAGCATTCATTAACGGTAATACATGGAGTAGGGGAAGGGGTGCTGAGGGATGAGATACATGGCATTCTACGGTTGAAGAAAGAAGTGAAGTCATTTGTAAACCAGTATCATCCGAATTTTGGGTATGGGGCGACTGAGATTTTCTTTCAGTATTAAAAACTCGATAAAAGGATAAAGGAGAAACTAAACTGAAATACTTTGCTTAAAAAACAACTATTTGGCTTTCAAAATTTTTAATATCAAAAAA
This sequence comes from Chitinophagaceae bacterium, assembly GCA_043768195.1. Classification (GTDB taxonomy): domain Bacteria; phylum Bacteroidota; class Bacteroidia; order Chitinophagales; family Chitinophagaceae; genus JJ008. Next base: position 5,200 of record JAYVKT010000481.1, read on the forward strand.
GATACGAAGTGCAAAATAGCCAGCCATACAGTAATAATGATTCCATAAACTCCTATAACCCAAAATATTTCAAGTCTTAAATTGACTTGATAACCTGCGTAAGTAAACATTATAGAAGTAAAACTTACCAAGAAACTTACTGAGACTATTTTTAATAAAGCAGTCGAAAATTTTTCCATAAATTAATTTACTTTATAAAGCTATAATAATATTTTATTGCATAAGAAAGTATTTTTTGCCGCTTAGTTCAATCAATCATAAACTTCGTCCTAAGAGATCTGCACAAATAGTATCTCATAACAAACTTACATTGATAATAATAAAACTTCCATAATGCCCAATAGAATTGCCGAGCGATGAAGTGAGTGACCCCTTCGTTACATCAGGATGAACTCCACAGGCGATGATAGTAGTAATTAACTCACCCAATAAAAATAGTTACCTTCGCATGGCTACAAGCCAGGCTATCGCTTCTTAATTTATTAAGGGGAGGAAAGTCCGGACAGCACAGAGCAATGCACCGGCGAATAACCGGCTCCCGATTTTATCGGGAAGAGATAGTGCCACAGAAAATAACTGTCCCGCCTCAGGCGGGATGAGGGTGAAAATGTGAGGTAAGAGCTCACGGCTTTTGATGGTAACATCATCGGCGGGTAAACCTTGCATGCTGAAATGCCACATATAGTACCGCTTTAAGGGCTGCTCGCCCAAGGTACAGGGTAGGCAGCTTGAGCCCTGAAAGTAATTTCGGGGACAGATAAATGATAGCCACTTCGTCATTGCAACCCCTCGGGGAAACAAAGGGGAAGCAACAGAATCCGGCTTATCGGCTTGTAGCTTTTTTAAAAATCTATTATATGCGGGCACTTCTTATTTTATTATTGCTATCTGCTTCTTTATTTGCCTGTAAAAGCAAGTCGGCTAAAGAACCTGCAAAACAGGATATTGTTCCTGATACTGTTGCAGTGATTGACCCCAAACGAGATTCGATACTGTTGCAATTGACAAGCGAAGTATTCACTGCTTTTAAAAATAAGGATTACAATGCACTTGCTGCAATGGTTCACCCGGAAGAAGGGGTCAGATTTTCTCCGTATGCCTATATTGATACAGCAAAAGATAAAAAACTATCAGCAGCAGTAATAAAAGAACAGGCTGATAGTAACAAACAACCTGTAATTCTATGGGGCACCAGCGATCCTGCTGATGAACCGATCAGAAAAACGATAAATAGCTATGTAAAAGATTTTGTTTATGATGTAGATTTTCTGCATCCGGAAAAGGTTAAAGTGAATGAGTTTATCGGCGGTGGCAATACACTAAACAACCTGCTGGCTGTATATACCGGATGCGATTTTACGGAAAGCCACTTCTCCGGGTTTGATAAAAAGTTTGAAGGCATGGATTGGCGCAGCCTCCGCCTTGTGTTCAAATTGAAAGACGGAAAGTATTTTTTAGTTGGCGTTGTTCATGATGCATGGTCTACTTAATAAATGTATTGCCGATGTAGCCGCCCACTTCCATCAGCCACGCAATGCCCAGATGAACTAATAGTCCGCCAAGAATTGACCGGGTGTTATAAACTATTACACCAAGAATTATTCCGCCAAAGTATGAGCTGATACATTCACCCAGGGGCTTTCCAAAATGTATGGTGCAATAAAAACAGGCCATTGGTAGTATGGCATCTTTACCTGCCCATTTAATAAAGGCCAGTATCAGAAACCCCCGGAAGAAGAGCTCAATAGTAATGAAATCGCTGCCATATGAAAGTTCAAACAGCAGCTTATGCCACCAACTAAGGCCACCTTCATTATAAATAGTTGTAACAGATTTTAATTTTGGGTAAACCGCCAAAAAATCTGCCTGTGTTGATGCAACAGCTATTAATGGAAGCATGATGAGTAACATTAGCAGGTAAGGTTTCCAGGTAATATTATTCCTTGTTAATCCATAGAATGGCTGATGTTTATCAAAATATTTCCAGCAAATAAAAAGACCTCCGGAAACGATAACTAATAACAGGGGCCAGTATATAACATGGTTCCAATAGTTATTCCAACCAGAATTATCCGATATAACAAAGGAAATATTCAAGCTAATCTTCAATGCGAATAGGATAGGTGCTGCAAAAAGAAGAAAGAGAAAGGCCTTTTTAATAAAATAATCCTGTGGCTTGAATATCCGGGTAAACAGGTACGGAATGGAGAAGGCAGCGAGGAAGACTGCATACCAGTAAAAAAGTTTAATAATAAAAGAATTATTATTTCTAATGCCTTCATCAAGCCGGAATTGATAATTAATAAACACAAGCACCGCCGTAAAAAAAGAAACGGTAACAAATATCTTTTTATCTGTTTCAGCGAAATAACGACGTATGTATTGAAAAATGCTTTTCATGTAGGCCTGAAAATAAAATATTTTAACTGTCTTTAAACTTTTTTGCTCCACACACTTCAAAAGTCACGTTAATAATTTAAAAACCCTAAAAAGTATAGCCATGAAAACTTTATCAATTAACCGGATCTCTCTCGCTGCAATTGCAGTATTATTTTCCACTTTTATTTTTACTTCCTGTCAAAAGGAAAACAGTTTAACTAATTCACCGGCGGTAACAGAAGAAGAAGCTGCTAATTTATCTGAAGAAAGCTCTCAGGCGGAGGCCAGCTTTGATGATGCAGAAGATATTGGCTTCACTGCTGCCGAAGAAGAAGGTAATGCAGGAGGTTTTGGCGTGGAAGGAAAGACTGCCACACAGAACCGTGTATTCCTGCCCCATTTCTTTGAACTGCGTGAAAGGATTGGTGATTGTGCCACTATCACTGTTACTCCTAATGACAGCACTTACCCTAAAACAGTTACCATTGATTTTGGTGACAGTTGCCGTGGCCGTGATGGCAAAGTAAGAAGCGGCAAAATCGTATTGCACTTTACAGGCCCTGTTCGCAGACCAGGCTCAGTTGTTACTCTCACTTTTGTGCGGTATTATGTAAACCGTGTACATATTGAGGGTACAAAAATTTTCAAAAATCTTTCTGAACCACCAATGCACAAATGGAGCATCGAAGTGCTGAATGGCAAGGTAACATTCCCTAACGGAAGAGGTTACAGCTACGATGGCATCAAAACCGTAACACAAATTGCCGGTATGCTTACTGCTATTGTAAGGGATGATGTGTACAAAATTACCGGACGTTCCAAAACAACTTTCAATAATGGAACTACTGTAAATCTTAATACAGAAACCCCATTGATTAAAAAAGTAAACTGCCCCTGGATAAGTGAAGGCACATTGAAAATTAAAATTAATGACCGGGTGCTGTTCCTTGATTTCGGGTTCCCTAATAATGGTAACTGCGATAACAAGGCGTTGCTTACCTGGAACAATGGAAACAACCAACGGGTGATAATCTTACCATAAGAATTTTAAAAGCGATGAAGGCAGGCAAAAGCCCTTCCGGTAATACGGGAGGGCTTTTCTATTTTCGGTAGTGTCTCAGTTTGAAATTTTAACTCTATAAATGAAGGTTATTGAACCACGACTTGTCCCGATAATTTCGGGATAGCACATAAATAACATGAGCAAAACACATAGGCCACTATGTGAAATCTATGCTTCTATTGTGGTAAAAAAATTCAAACTGAGACACTTTCTATTTTTGGTTAGAAAAGTTTCTATTAATCCCGCAACAGTTTTTCTTAGGGTAATACTTCAGATCCTTTTCAGCAGATTTTTACCAGTCGCTTTATGGCCGTATGAAATTGCGGATATCTTATGTACTTTTCCACCATAACAAGTGAAAGTATTTTTGATACCTCTTTCGAAAGGGCATTCAAACACTGCTGTATCCTTTTATTTCTTAAGACATCGGGGTTCAATAATAATACCGGAGAATAAAGAAACCCTTTTAATTGAGAGGTAACGAAACGAGTCAGAAAATTAGCTTGTTGGAAATAAGAGATGGCTTATTCAATATGAACTGCCATTAATGTAGATACCTGTTGCAGTTTTAATACATTACTGCCAGGCACCGTTTTTTCATAAATGTATTTTACTACGCCAAGTCCCGGTTTGAAATACACCTGATCTTTGCGGAAAAAACGGGCATTCTTTTCGAAATAGACACAATCATCAAAAGTGCCGAACCGTGTAACAACCGCAGTTTTTAATTTTACTGACTTGCCGTGGGCAGCAGCATCTTCAAAACTGGTAAGATATTTTACAGAGTCGCCGGCAGGGATGGTGTAATCTTTTTTAGCATCTTTTACATCAGGTGTAAATAACCTATCCGTTAAAGCAAAAAAAGATGAGTCGTTTGCATATAAAGTTTCGGGCAGACCAACAGACATATTGCCTTCCCACCACACCAGCCCGTCTGTCATTGATTTTTTTGTGGTTGTATAACGAAGTGTATCAAACTGCACTTTTAAAAACATACCATTATCATACATCGAATCTTCATAGACCCAGTAATTCTTGGTACTGAGGGGCAAAATGCCGCAATGTTTATCTGCACAGTTATAAGAAACTACTGATTCTGATGTGTAGGATCGACCAGTAGGATTTTCGGTCTGAACAAGACATGGAATAGCAGGTTCAGGAATAGGGGCGAAGTTGTCTTTTCTGCAAGCAGAAAAGAGAGAACTTCCAATAAATAAGAATAATAATAATTTGCTCAAGGTTATTTGTCCATTGTCCAAATGGAGTGACAAGATAGAAACCAGTTTTTGTAAATCATAACTTTACTAAGTATTTTTTCTATTTGTCTGCACCGTATTTTCTGCAAGTAATTTGTAATCAATTGCCTTGCGGGAATTAATTAAAGTAAAAAAGCCCGGTGTTTAATACCAGGCTTTCAATTATTTGGGTGTATTTAGTGAAATATTTGATGAAAAAATTCTTTCATGTCTTTCCAGGATGCCGAATCAGCCGTTGGATTATACCGGATGGGAATTTTGAATTTTTCGCCCATCATTGTTGCATCAGGGTTTGTAAAGGCATGTGTGGCGCCTTCATACACTTTCAGGGTATATTTTGCTCCGATAGAGTCCATTTGTTTTTTAAACAGATCAACTTCAGTTTGCGGCACAAAAGGATCGGCGCCGCCATGGCAAACTAATACCTGTGCTTTTAGTAAATCTTTATTGGCAGGCACAACAGTCAGGTTGCCGTGAAAGCTTACTACCCCCTTTAGCTCGCCACCCATTTTGGCAAGATTCAAAATCTGGGCACCGCCAAAACAATAACCAATGGCGGCAACATTTGCGGCATCTGTTTCGCTAAAAGTTTTGAGTTTATTTAATGCGGCTTCAAAAACTGGTTTAGCTATTTCCGGAGTTGCATAAAATGGAGCTGACAGCTTATCTGCTGCCGAAACATCATCGCCCATTTTGCCATCACCATACATATCAACAGCCATGGCGATGTAGCCAAGTTTTGCGAGTTCCCTTGCCCTCATTTTTGCATATTCATTCAGTCCCCACCATTCATGAATAACTAATATAGCAGGACGTTTGCCTTTTATGTTTTCGTCATACACAACAAAATTGTTGCGGGTGGAGCTGTCAAGTTTATAACTTACTGTTTCTTCTTTCAATTTTGGCTCTTTT
>JAYVKT010000482.1:0-2298 GCA_043768195.1 Chitinophagaceae bacterium
ACAAAGCGGCAGCAGCAGGGTTTTACAATTGATGAACAGAACATACAGCAGGGAATGGTATATCGCTAAAGTTAATCGTATAAAAGAAATTATACCCGATTGCGGATTAAGTACCGATATGATAACGGGTTTTTGTACCGAAACCGAAGAAGAGCACCGGGAATCTTTAAGCCTGATGGAATATTGCAAGTACGATTTGGCCTACATGTATTTTTACAGCGAACGCCCCGGCACATTGGCTGCAAGAAGATTTGCTGATGATATTCCTGAGGTAATTAAGAAAAGAAGATTACAGGAAATGATCGACCTGCACCGCATTCAATCTTTACAAAGTATGCAGCGTGAAGTGGGCAAAACACGTAAAGTTTTGATAGAAGGCACCAGTAAAAAAAATGATACTGATTTTTATGGCAGAACCGACCAGAACAAAGTAGTGGTTTTTGCCAAAGGAGATTATAAGCTGGGAGATTATGTAACTGTAAAAATTATTGACTGTACAGCGGGTACTTTGATAGGAACCCCCTCCGCCCCCTAAAGGGGGAACCTGGAGTAAAATACTTTAAATGGTATTTTACTAAGGAAACAGAAGGGCAAAATATAGTGAAATGAAAGACTCTATGTTTTATGGTGCTGCACCGATCATATTTGAACTGGCAAAAAGGCTAAGGAACAATGTCACTCCAACGGAAATGATTTTGTGGGGGAATTTGAGAGAACATTTTCCTGATTTAAAATTCAGAAGACAGCATCCGATATCGATTTACATTGCTGATTTTTATTGTCATTCAAAAAAATTAGTGATAGAACTTGATGGTAGTATACACAATTTACCGGAAGTAAAAAGCAATGACGAAGTAAGACAACAATATTTAGAGAGCTTAGGTATAAGCGTATTAAGATTTACCAATAAAGAAGTTTCAACTAATATTGAAGCCACTTTGCAAAGGATAGAAAAAATATTAAATAATTTTAAAACAAGTTCCTCCGCCAGCTGGCGGAGGCGGAGGGGGGTAGTATGGATTTACAAAGCATAAAAAACCGTTTCGCCATTATTGGCAATTCACCTTCATTAAACCATGCATTGAATATTGCAGTGCAGGTAGCTAATACCGACCTGTCTGTTTTAATTAATGGCGAAAGTGGCGTGGGTAAAGAAGTATTCTCACAGATCATTCATGCACTAAGTGCAAGAAAACATAATCCGTTTATTGCAGTAAACTGCGGCGCTATTCCCGAAGGCACTATCGACAGCGAATTATTTGGCCACGAAAAAGGAAGTTTTACCGGCGCAATGGACAGCCGCAAAGGATATTTTGAAACGGTTAACGGCGGTACTATTTTTTTAGATGAGATCGGCGAAATGCCATTGGGCACTCAGGCCCGTTTACTGCGTGTGCTTGAAGCAGGCGAGTACATACGTGTAGGCAGCAGCAAAGTGCAAAAAACCGATGTTCGTGTTATTGCTGCTACCAACAAAGAGTTAATTGAATTTACACAAAGCGGAAGATTTAGAGAAGACCTGTACTACCGTTTAAATACAGTGCCCATCAGGGTACCGGCATTGCGTGACAGGAAAGATGATATTCCCTTACTTTTCAGAAAATTTTCTACCGACTTTGCGGATAAATATAAAGCCCCGTCTGTACAACTGGATGATGAAGCAAGAAATGTGCTGATCAATTACACCTGGCCGGGTAATGTAAGAGAATTAAAAAATATTGCCGAGCAGATTTCGGTGCTGAGCCAGAACAAAAATATTAATGCCACGCAATTAAAAAGTTTTTTACCCGAACATAATTATTCAAGATTACCCGTGTTAGCGGGTGGTGCCGGTGTGGTTAGCCAAAGCGAATTTGCAAACGAAAGAGATATTTTGTACAAACTTTTTTTCGATATGAAGAAGGATGTGAACGAATTGAAAAAAATGTTTTTCGACCTGTTACAAAATCCCTCCATGGCACAGCATGCCCCGGTATTTACCAACGACCTGCAGGAGTATAACAACAATACTAATTTACAACCTGCACTCGGGCAAATTAACCAACCGGTGTTTTTGCATAACAATAATGATATTCACCAGCATGAAGATGTGGAAGAATCTTTAAGCATTATGGATAAAGAAAAAGAACTCATCATTAAAGCATTGAAAAAACATAAGGGAAAACGTAAAGATGCTTCGCTTGACCTGGGTATCAGCGAAAGGACTTTGTACAGGAAGTTGAAGGAGTATGATATTGAGGAGTAAGACCCTGAATCTCCGCCAGCTGGCGGAGACTTTTTGCAGTAAGGAATTTTAAT
>JAYVKT010000483.1:0-2611 GCA_043768195.1 Chitinophagaceae bacterium
GCATGGTGACCATGCTTATACATTTGCTATTGGTGATCCGGGAGAAGAAACTATGAAGTTAATCAGCGTAACAAAGGAATCGCTATACAAAGGAATAGAAAAGGCTGTTGCAGGAAACAGAGTCGGTGATATTGCGATTGCCATACAAGAGCATACGGAAAGAAAACATGGCTACGGTGTCGTAAGGGAGTTAGTTGGTCATGGATTAGGCAGAAGTTTGCATGAAGACCCGCAAGTGCCTAATTATGGTAAAAGAGGAAGCGGCTCTAAACTAAAAGACGGATTGGTGCTGGCAATTGAGCCAATGATCAATATGGGTAAAAGGGATGTCTATACAGAAGAAGATGGCTGGACGGTGCGAACAAAAGATGGAAAACCGTCTGTACATTTTGAGCATGATGTGTGTGTGAGGAAAGGTAAAGCAGATATATTATCCAATTACAGCACCATTGAAATGGCCGAAGAAGTAAATCCTAACTTATTCACACATCAAATACTTCAACCCCTCATCTGAGGGGTTTATTTTTATTACATGCCGGATAAAAAATTAATTGTTATTGGTGGAGGTGCTGCAGGTTTTTTCTGTGCTATAAATGCGGCAAGAATGAATCCTCAATTGAAAGTCCTCTTATTAGAGAAATCCGGGAAGCTGTTATCCAAAGTAAAAGTAAGCGGCGGCGGCCGGTGTAATGTTACCCATGCCTGTTTTGATATTTTGGAAATGAGTAAAAAATACCCGAGAGGCGAAAAGTTTATGAAGAAAGCATTTCACCAGTTTTTTACTACCGATACAATTCAGTGGTTTAAAGAACGTAGCGTTACATTGAAAGAAGAAAAAGATGGAAGGATGTTCCCGGTTACAGACTCATCTCAAACTATTGTTGATTGCTTACTGGATGAAGTGAATAAATATGGTGTTGAAGTAATTGTGCATGCAGATGTCCGAAGACTGAAATCGGAAGACGGAAAATTCATCATAGAGCTATCTGACCTCAGACATCTGACTTCTGATTTCGTCTGTATAGCAAGTGGCGGTTATTCTAAATCTTCCATGTTTCACTGGCTGACAGAATTGGGACATTCTATTGAGGAACCTGTTCCTTCTTTATTTACATTCAACATGCCTGGTCATCCAATAAGAGAGTTGATGGGAGTGAGTGTAGAAAAGGCAAGAATAAAAATTTCAGGAACAAAATTGGAACAGGAAGGTCCGTTGCTGATAACACACTGGGGATTGAGTGGCCCTGCTGTTTTAAAACTCAGTGCCTGGGATGCAAGGGAACTGGCAGCTAAGAATTATGATTTCAGCATACTGGTAAACTGGTTGCCGGATTATAATGAACAGCAACTGGCAGAAAAATTTCAGGCCGTTCGTTTTGATATGGCTGCGCAAAAAATAATTAATAAAAATCCTTTTGGCCTGCCCAACAGGCTCTGGGAGTTCTTATTAAAATACTCCGAAGTGAATACAGAAAGGAGATGGACTGACTTGCCCGCCAAAGAAGCAAACAGGTTAGTTAAGAATTTATGCAACTGTGAATTTGCTGTAAAAGGCAAAACAACCTTCAAAGAAGAATTTGTAACAGCCGGTGGTATTAAATTGAATGAGATAGACCATAATACGATGATGAGCAAAAAAATTCCCAACCTTTTCTTTGCCGGTGAAGTAATGGATGTGGATGGTATAACCGGTGGCTTTAATTTTCAACATGCCTGGACCAGCGGCTTTATTGCAGCCAAAGCAATAGCTTCGTCCCAGTCTTTATAAATTACAACACTATTAAAAGTAAATAACAGGATGCGAATCAGTGTAATTATTCCAACTTACAGAGAAGAAGGTAGTATAAGCAGGCTTGTAAACTATCTGAAAGAAAATGCTAATGATGCAATAGCGGAAATTATAGTAGCAGATGGTGGTAGTGATGATGCAACGGTAGAAACTGCAATAGGTGCAGGTGCCAAAGCAGTTGTATCTCTGCAAAAAGGCCGTGGGGCGCAGATGAATTACGGAGCTTCTTTGGCAACAGGGGATATCTTATATTTTGTTCATGCTGATGTGCTACCACCCAAATCTTTTACTGCCGATATTTTAAAAGCAGTAAACGATGGCTACGATTTTGGCCGGTACTTTATGAAGTTTGACAGTAAAAAATGGTATCTGCGAATCAACGAATTTTTTACCCGGTTTGATTTTTTTGTTTGCTATGGCGGCGACCAGACACTTTTTATAACCAAACAACTATTTGAAAAAACAGGCGGCTTTAATAGTGATATGCGCATCATGGAAGATTTTGAATTTACCAAACGGGCAAGAAAGGAAGGCCGTTACAGGATTTTTAAAAAAGGCGCATTGATTTCTGCCCGTAAGTATGACACCAATAGCTGGTGGCAGGTACAAATGGCGAATAAAAAAATTGTTAGCATGTATAAAAACGGAGCCAACCAGCAGGAGATGATGGATATGTATAAAAAAATGCTCAGCTTTCGCTAAAACTATACTCTTTCCCGATACGTAAGTAACAATATTGCAATGAAACCTATTATTAGCGGCATACAACAGGTGGGGATTGGTGTTTCCAATGCTGAAGAAGCCTTTTGCTGGTATAGAAAA
>JAYVKT010000484.1:0-5419 GCA_043768195.1 Chitinophagaceae bacterium
AAAAAAAAAAAAAAAAAAAAAAAAAAAAACACAAACCAAACAAAAAATATAATAAAGCCTAACGGCTGATAAATAATATGCCAGCCATGCTGTACCTGGTTGGCCACAATCTCACTCATCTTTAATGAGCCGGTCATAAATAAAACTGCAATCAGGCATAATCCCATTGGTAATTCATACGACACCATTTGCGATGCGCCACGAATTGCCGCCATCAAAGAAAATTTATTGTTAGACGCCCATCCACCAATCATAATTCCATATACACCCACACTCACAATACTAAATACTAATAAAATTCCCATGTCCACATCTGCCACCTGCATCGGAATTACGTTTCCCCCTTTTGTTATAAAAGGTGCAGCCCAAGGAATAACAGTACTGGTGATTAAAGCTGTTATCATCGCCAGAGCCGGACCAAGGATAAATAAAAACTTATTGGATGCTAATGGAATGATTTCTTCTTTGAAAAATAACTTACCCCCATCTGCCAATGGTTGAAAAATACCAAATGGCCCGGCCCTGTTTGGGCCTCTTCTATCCTGTAGCCATGCCGCTACTTTTCTTTCTGCTAAGGTGGTGTACATAGCAATAAAGAAAGACAGGCCTACGATGCCGCCGATGAGAGCCGCTTTTCCCAAAATAAACCTCAAGTCTATGCTTAAAAGAATCATCCTTTTATAACTTTATTTAACAACTCTACTAATCAATCGTTTTCAATAATTTTCTAAATATATCAGCGTTCAGTTCAAATGCATTTTTGGTTTTAAGTAACGCAAAGTCTTTTTTCATTTCATTATTAATAATATCGTATCCCTTTTTTGCATCTTCGGAATCAAAAAATAGTTCTCGCCAGTCATTTATTTCTTCAAATTTTCTCATTGACACTCCGTTACTAAAAATTTCAAACGGCGAAGAAAGGTTGGGTTCGGAAACAACTCTGACTCCAGTTTCTAAAGCATTTTCAAAATACAACTGCATAAACTCAACATGGTTTTTTACTCTCTCCCTTATTTCCTTATCCGATTCCTTATTCTTTGGTTTAATTCTCCAATGATTATATCTAACAACATATGGGTCAGCCTTTAATCCTCTCATTTCTTTTTCTATATCCAGCCGAAATCCTTTTTTCATTAAACCGACAGGAAGCTCAACCGAATGAGCCACTTCATCTCCATTGCTTGTTTTTTGTATAGCAGCCGAGTCAAAGAAAGTAAAACTAATTGTCGCCTCACTATTATTTTCTTTTTCCAAATTAAAAGCTGCAACCAGTTTTTTATCCTCGCTACGTAACATTTTAAATTCCTTTTCTGACCTTACGACCCTTCCCTCACTATAAAAGCCATTTAAAAAGAAAACATACGAATCGTCTTTAGAAATACTTAAGAAACAATTATCATGATTCATTTCTACGGATGAATAATTTCCGTCCAAAAAGTCGACATCCACTATTTTCCAGACATATTCATTAGCCTTTTTACTACCACAACTAGTAAAAAAAAATACAGATAAACAAAGAACTATACTAACAAAATATTGCTTATACCGCAACATTATATTGTATTCTTATTACTTGTATTATTGAACGTTTTGCTCGTTGCCGGCCCCGGCAGCGAAGCTATCTCCACACTATTCACATCACTGATGCTATGAATATCCATCAGCAATTTCGGGTCACGGCCACCCATTACCTCTGCTATCGTTTCTTTTGGCTTTTGCAACCCTTCATAATGTCCTTGCGAAATAACAGAATGACGGCTAATACTTGTTGGCCCTTCAATCACCCAATCACTTGCTTTCTTTTTATCAAACCGGCAAGTGTTGCAAATCCAGCCGGGTTTGTTCCCTCCTCCTTCGTCATCGGGACAAGCATAGCTTTGCACTTCACCCCATTCATCTTTTCTGGAAGTAACTCTTAACACATCATCACCCCGTTGCCATAGCGTTACTTTGCCGCAACATTTGTCGCAATCACGATGAGCATCTACAGGTTTGGTAAACCATACCCGGTTTTTAAAGCGGAATGTTTTATCGGTTAATGCTCCAACCGGGCACACATCAATCATGTTTCCGCTGAAATCATTATCAATTGCCTTTGAAATATAAGTAGAGATTTCTGCATGGTCGCCCCTGTCCAAAATTCCATGCACCCTATTGTCAGTTAGCTGGTCAGCCACATAGGTGCAACGATAACAAAGAATACACCTTGTCATGTGCAATTGTATGTACGGCCCTATATCTTCTTTTTCAAATGTTCTTCTCTTGAATTCGTAACGGGTACCTTCTTTGCCATGCTCGTATCCTAAATCCTGTAAGTGACACTCACCGGCCTGGTCGCATATCGGGCAATCCAATGGATGATTTAATAAAAGAAACTCCACCACACCAGCTCTTGCATCCTGCACTCTTTCACTGGTAATGTTTTTTACAATCATCCCATCCATTACATTGGTGCGACATGATGCTACGAGTTTCGGCATTGGTCTTGGGTCTGCGGTAGAACCAGCAGCCACTTCTACCAAACAGGTACGGCATTTACCACCACTACCTTTAAGCTTACTGTAAAAGCACATGGCAGGCGGCGTCACATCACCACCAATCTGCCTTGCAGCAGTTAATATAGATGTACCCGGAGCCACTTCGACAGTTATGTTGTCAATGGTGACTTTAAAATTTGCAGGTGCTTCTTTTTTTACTTCCATGCCCCTATCCCCTAAAGGGGAATTTTAATTTTCTAAATATTTAATTTCCTTCTCGCATCAGAAAGAATTTTCAAATTCTATTTTGCTGTTGCCAGCTCCCCTTTAGGGGTTGGGGGCAACGGGTCTGCATAATGCATCAATCCATAATTCCTTCTTTGCGCATCATCTGCATTAGTAATATGCCATTCAAACTCATCTCTGAAATGCCGTATCGCTGCTGCAACCGGCCATGCGGCCGCATCACCCAACGGACAAATTGTATTCCCTTCAATCTTACGCTGTATATCCCACAACAAATCAATATCACTCATCTTTCCCTTTCCTTTATCAATGTTTAGCAATATCTTTTCCATCCAGCCCGTTCCTTCTCGGCAGGGAGAACATTGTCCGCAACTTTCATGGCGATAGAATCTTGCTAAAGTATAAGTATGTTTTACCACACACTGGCTATCATCCAAAACAATAAATCCACCAGAACCCATCATTGAGCCAGTAGCAAAACCCCCATCGGCCAGACTCTCATAAGTCATCATTCTTTTTTCGCCTTTTGCCGTTGTCAGTAACAAATTAGCTGGCAAGATAGGAACAGACGAACCACCTGGAATACAGGCTTTCAGTTTTCTTCCGTTAGCAATACCACCACAATATTCATCACTGTAAATAAATTCTTCTACACTGATGGTCATATCAATTTCATACACACCCTGCTTTTTTATATTACCGCAGGCGGAAATCAATTTCGTTCCGGTTGATTTGCCCACACCAATTTTTGCATACTCTTCTCCACCTTCATTGATTATTGGAACAACTGCTGCAATGGTCTCTACATTATTCACCACGGTAGGGCAATCCCATAAACCTTTTACCGCAGGAAATGGAGGTTTAATTCTTGGATTACCTCTTTTGCCTTCTAATGATTCCAGCAAAGCGGTTTCTTCACCACAGATATAAGCACCGGCTCCACGTTGTACATAAATCTCTAAATCATAACCAGTACCTAAAATATTTTTACCCAGCCACCCATTGTTTTTTGCTTCTGCAATAGCTTGTTCAAGTATATCAACTATCCATGAATATTCACCACGGATATAGATGTATGAACGTTTTGCTCCTAACGCAAAAGAAGAAGTAATCATTCCTTCTATCAGCAAATGCGGAATGAACTCCATTAAATACCTGTCCTTAAATGTTCCGGGTTCAGATTCATCAGCATTCACCACTAAGTAACGAGGCACTCCTTCCGGCTTAGCAAGAAAACTCCATTTCATACCAGTAGGAAAACCAGCACCACCACGGCCTCTTAATCCACTTTTCTTCACTTCATCCGTTACAGCATCCGGTGTCATTGTCTTCAATGCCTTCTCCACACTACGGTAACCACCTTCACGGCGGTACACATCATAGAGCCTGATGTTTTCAATGTGAGCTTTGTCTAATAATAATTTTCTTCCCATATACCCCTATCCCCTAAAGGGAATTATTTTTGCTTTACTAATTCCAGTTGCAAGTTTTTCGTTTTATAGTTTGTAGTAATTATAAATAGATTATCTATTTTTTTAATTATGTACAATGGCTTTTCCTTTTCTAACATTTTAAAAATATTATTCTCTTTATTTGGTCTCAAAAAATTCCTATGCTTAGTAATAACTAATTCCAATGTATTTGAATCAACCTTATTACCATATCCAAAATTTTCCCAAATCTCCTTCTCTTTAAAAAACGCTTTAAATGACCAATTTGTATTTGATGAGAAATCTGTCGAATCCCAAACCCTAATTTGACCTTTATTATACTGTGCTGAACTCTTTTTCTCATACTTAATATAATATACTCCTTCCCAATCCAGCTGACAGTACCCATTTAAAGAACTTAGTAAAGCAAAAATGAAAATAAATCCTTTCATGAATTATTTTTTTATCCTTTCACCGCTTGCCTCGCAAACAACAACCACCTCTTTCCTTTTCTCACCCACACTTCCAGCACTTTCAAATGATATACAACTGTATTTCCACCATTCAATGAAACTTCGTAATCGCCAACAAATCTTGCATGTGCCATTGTACTGTTTATCACCACTTGCAGGCTATCTTCTTTTATACTCTTATAACTGGTATAACCTGTTTCCAGGTTCTTTATCATTTCTGCTTTAGTTTCCACCCAACCGTTGCTATGTCCATAGCTCAATGCCTTATCCGTTTGCTGATTAATAGAAATGGTATTCCTTTTTACCAGCGACTGGTGAAACTCTTTTAACGTTGAAGTCAATTTCTCTTCATCTGTTTGCGCATTGGCGAAAACAACATTTAGTAAAAGAGCTATGGCTAATAACTTTTTCATGCTTAGTTTTTAGCCGCTGCATTATTCCTGCACTCTGCAATTATCACATCCACTTTTTCTTTCGTTAAATACTCCCTATAATTTTTTCCCATCTGCATCATTGGCGCATAACCACAAGCTCCTAAACATTCTACTGTCTTCAATGTAAACAAACCATCAGCACTTGTTTCACCGGGTTTTATGCCCAGTTTATCATAAATGTATTTTACAATATCATCACTACCGTTAATCATACAAGGCCCGGTTTGGCATACTTCAAACATATACTTGCCAACAGGTTTCAGGTTGTACATGCTGTAAAAAGTGGCCACTTCATAAACCTCTATCGGCGTAATGTGCAACAGCTCTGCTACATAATCCATAGTATCGGAACTTAACCA
>JAYVKT010000485.1:0-5170 GCA_043768195.1 Chitinophagaceae bacterium
ATGGGCTATTTCATGCGTTGTTACAAATGGTTCTAAAAAACGGGGAACAGTAGTATTAACCTGCCCTTCACCGGAAAAAGGATTGTAGTAACCCTGAAAACCAAGATAATTTCCTAAATAACTAAAGAAGGATGGTTTTATGGATTTTGGTTTGTAGGTAAGAAAAGGATGTTTTTTTGCCACTTCCTTGTAAGCATCCACTGCACTGCTGAACAACCTGCTTTTTTTATCAAATGAATCCCGTTGAGCTTTCGTTACAAAATCAGCATAGTAGTTTGCCCTGCTTTGAATTACATTTGTTAAAGTGTCAAGGTCGGCTAATGAATATTCCTTTACATCCAAATCTAATTGATACGCAATACCCCTCCTGTTGTAATTTAACCCCCACAACAAATTGAAAAAAACATACAAAAACAATAAAATGAAAATGCCCTGTTGCAATGCTGTTACAAAATATCTGCGGTTCAGTTGCTTTTTGAAGAGCAGCCTGAAAAATTTAATCATCTTGTAAAGAATAACCACTATCAGAAAAGCATAAAACAAATCACCAATGCTAAAAGATGCCCATCCAAACAGAAACCGCTGCACTTTTGAAATAACCGGGTACACACCCTGGCTGTAGTTTCGCTCCACCCAACCCGGGTACCAGGAAGCCCATTTTATAAGAATAGTAAGTACTATCAGCAAAACCCAACTCCAGCTTTTCATCAGGCGGCTAAATAACCGGGCAATAAATTGTTGCAAACTTTCAAATTTTAAATATCTTCAAAATCAGGCTATTAAGCCGGGACAGATGGGCAAAAATAATCTAAAATCGGCCTGAAAAAGTCCGTTTATTCCCCTACCTTTGCACACTCTTTAAAAAGTTGATAAATGAACCGCCGCCGGGAGTTTGAAATAGCTTTTGTGGGGTTGAAACCCGGGGTTCATGAATTCAATTATTCAGTTAATGACAAGTTCTTTGAGGTATTCCAACAGCCAGACTTCCGTCACTGCAAAGCCAATGTAAAGTTGTCGCTTGACAGGAAAAGCAGCTTTATGTTATTAAAGTTTGAAATTGGCGGGGCATTGGAGGTAACCTGCGACCGTTGCAATAACAACCTGCCATGGGAACTGTGGGACGAATTTAGCATCACAGTAAAAATGGTAGAAAATCCCGAAGTGATGAATGACCAGGAAGAGGATCCGGATATGTACTACATCGGGCAAGGTGAAAGCCATATTAATGTTGCCAACTGGATTTACGAGTTCATTGTGCTGGCCATTCCAATGCAAAAAACATGTGCCTTTGAAGAAATGGACGGACCGCATTGCAATGCTACCGCACTGGACTTATTAAAAAAATTGGAGCCTGAAGAAAATAAACATAAAGAGAACCCAATCTGGAAAGGATTGGAGAAATTTAAAGACCTGGAGAGTGAATAGACAATAGTGAATGGCAAAATCCGCAATTTATTTAATCCGGACATTCACCCTTGACGATAAAATATTATAGAATCTTAAAATAGAAGTTTATGCCAAATCCCAAACGCAGACACAGTCAGCAAAGAAGTGCAAAACGCAGAACGCATTATAAAGCTACTGCTGCAACATTAACAACCGACAGCACAACCGGCGAAACACATGTTCGCCACCGTGCCCATGTAAGTGAAGGTAAACTTTACTATAAAGGAAAGGTAGTAGCAGAAAAAGCTCCGCTAAGAGCCCAATAAGCACTGCATTTCTATAGCAGGATATTAATTCCAAATCCAGATAGCTCAATTGCTGTTATGGTATTTGGAATTTGTTGTTTAGTAACAGGTGCTTTAATCAGGATTTATATTTTAAAGTATGAAAATTGGTATTGATATGATGGGTGGCGATTATGCCCCGCTGGAAGCTGTAAAGGGTATTCAGTTATATCTGTCCGGGCATACTATTCCTGCTGACCTCTTCCTGATTGGCGATAAACAGCAGATAGAAAATCTTCTGGCTGAACAAAATGTTTCCACAAAAAATATTACAATATTTCATGCAGAGCAGGTAATTGGTATGCAGGAGCATCCTACCAAAGCATTAAAGGAGAAACCACAATCTTCTATTGCAATTGGTTTTCAATTATTAGCCTCGGGCAAAATGGATGCCTTCATCAGTGCAGGCAATACCGGGGCTATGCTGGTAGGGGCTTTGTTCACAATAAAAGCATTGGAAGGAGTAATCAGACCCACTATCTCAAGCATTATACCTAAAGCAGATGGTGGCACAGGATTATTATTAGATGTTGGGTTGAATGCTGATTGCAAGCCGGAACAACTGAACCAGTTTGCCATTATGGGTTCTGTATATGCTCAGCTTATTCTGGGAATTGATAACCCAAAAGTTGGATTAATAAATGTGGGTGAAGAAGAAGGGAAAGGAAACCTGCTTGCTCAATCTACTTATCCCCTGCTAAAAGAAAACAAACACATCAATTTTATAGGCAACATAGAAGGCCGTGATGTATTACAAAGCAAAGCCGATGTAATGGTTTGCGAAGGCTTTACCGGTAATATTATTCTTAAAATGGCTGAGTCGCTGTATGAAATCAGTCATGCTAAAAAAGTAAAAGAAGAATATTTTGAACGGTTCAATTTTGAAAATTACGGTGGCACACCGGTTCTTGGCGTAGCCAAGCCTGTTATTATCGGCCACGGCATTTCCGGTGCCAAAGCATTTATGAATATGATTCATCTAGCAGAGATGATGATAGAAAAAGATGTAATGCAGAAGATGAAAGAAGTACTTTCCTGATTTCATTCTTGAAATGCTGAGAAAACTTATACGTATCACTACAACGGGAAATAGGGAATCGGTAAAAATTCTCTCACAATTCACAATAGCTACTGAAAATCAACAAAAACTGTTGATAATTAATAGAAAAAGTTTTGGCACAAAGCCCCTCAGCCTGTATTTTTGCACTCCCAAAAAGGGAAAGGTAGATCTCGTAGCTCAGTTGGTAGAGCAATACACTTTTAATGTATGGGCCCTGGGTTCGAGTCCCAGCGGGATCACAAAAGCAGGCATCTGGCCTGCTTTTTTCGTTTGTAGAACATCCCGTATTGTACATTTTAAAGTAGGTTTGTACTAATATTTAGACATTAAAAGTAATCCTTTGAGAATATACACATTTGCCGTGTATTTGCACACGGATGACACAGACTAAACGGATGAACACAGATTTTTCTGCTATGCAGAAATCCTGGATTTTGATTTATCAAAATAATCTGTGTTCATCGATACAATCCTTGTCATCCGTGTGCAAAAATGTATTTTCAATGTCTAATTGGTATAATAACCCACAATCCATGTCTGAATATTTTAAAGATAAGGTAGTAGTTGTAACAGGTGGCACCGATGGAATCGGTAAAGCCCTGGTTGATTCATTATTAAATAGTGGAGCCAAAGTTGCCACCTGCGGCCGCAACCATGATAAACTGTATAATCTGCAATCGGAATATCCTTCAGCCCATTTACATACCATGGTGGCCGATGTAAGCAGCGAAAATGATTGCCGCCGTTTTATGGAAACTACTATCAAAACCTTTGGCGGTATTGACATACTTATAAATAATGCCGGTGTTTCTATGAGGGCTTTGTTGAAAGAAACAGATCTCGAAGTCATTCATAAGGTAATGGATATTAATTTTTATGGCACTGTCCATTGCACCAAGTATGCATTAGATTCTATCGTTGCCAGAAAAGGAACAATAGTAGGTGTATCATCCATTGCAGGATACAGGGGTTTGCCGGGCAGAAGCGGTTATTCTGCCAGCAAGTTTGCCGTGCAGGGTTGGCTGGAAGCAATCAAAACGGAACTGATGGCAGATGGTGTGCATGTAATGTGGGTGTGCCCGGGTTTTACTACTTCTAATATCCGCAATGCCGCATTGAATAAAACCGGAGCCTCGCATGGAGATACGCCGATGGATGAAAGCAAAATGATGAGTGCAGAAGAATGTGCAGGCCGGATTTTAAAGTCTATCGAAAAAAAGAAAAGAACGTTAGTCTTAACCTTTACCGGCAAGAGAACGGTATTTATGCAGAAATTTTTTCCTAAGCTGGCGGATAAGCTAACCTATAAGTTTTTCTTTAAAGATGGAAAGCTGGTGAAATAAAACAACAACATGCTTTATTGAACTACAAACCACAAACTAAAAACTATAAACTGTCTTGCCTTTACTAACCCTAACATCCGACATTGGCAGCCCCGATTATCTCGTGGGGGCGGTAAAGGCACAGCTATTGCAACTCAACCCCGATTTTCAAATTATTGACATATCGCATAATATCCCTCCGTTTAATTATCCGCAGGCCGCTTATGTGTGCCAGAGTGCCATCAAAAATTTTCCGGATTTTACTTATCATCTGATCCTTGTCAACTTATTCGAAAAAAAACCTGAGCAGCTATTACTTGCTTTTCACAAAAACCAGTACCTGCTTTGTGCCGATAATGGCCTGCTGACAATGATACTTGAGGAAAGCCCCGAGATCATTATTGGCATACCCCTGGAAAAAACAGCGATAAAAAATACTACTTACCTGAGTGCAATAATGGGAAAAGTGGTGAATCAATTGGTAAATGGCGAATCTATTATGAGTATTGGTGTTTCAGATACCAAATATCTGGAAAAAAGACACCTGCGGCCGGTGCTTGACAACAATTCAATTGAAGGCCAGATTATTTTTATTGACAGTTTTGAAAATGTTATTGTCAACATTACACATGATCAGTTTGAAGAGCAACGAAAAGGCAGAAGTTTCCGGATTGTATTCACAAGAAATGAAATGATAGACCGCATCAGCGAAAGCTATGCAGATGTACCCGAGGGAGAAAAACTAGCCTTCTTCAACAGCGCCGGCTATCTTGAAATTGCCATTAACAAAGGCAATGCAGCCGGCCTCTTCGGCCTTCGGGGGTTTTCAGAAAAAAAGAGGCAAGGCCAGCTTTCCTACCAGACCATTAAGGTTTACTTTGAATAGCTTTAAAACCATTCCTCATCTTTAAGATTTTCTACTGGAAAACAGGTCATTACCAGCTGCTGACTGTGAACTGAATATCCCTATTTTTGCTTTCCTTCAATCCTACCGGTACTACAGTTGTCCGAACAGGATTAAAGGGTAATAAAAACCAACCCTTAAATTTATGAATTTT
>JAYVKT010000486.1:0-2461 GCA_043768195.1 Chitinophagaceae bacterium
CCCGAACATCATTTCGTTTTTTAATTTCATCAGCAGAAATGGTATCGGGTATTCTTGCTGCTACTTCCAATGCCTCATCCGGAAATTCGAGAGGAAATCCTGCTTCGAGCAAAATTTCTTTCATGGCTGCATCATTACTGTTTTCTGCATCCAGCACTGTCACCACTTCACCAACTGGTCGTTTGCCATCATTCTCCCATTGCAGCAGTTTTACTACCACCCTGTCGTTATCCTTTGCTTCCTTAATATTTGTAAGCGAAATAAAAATATCCGGCATGGGTTTATCCATTTCGGCAATAAAAAAAGCAAACCCCTTATTCATTTGCAGGCGGCCAATAAATTCAGTCCGTTTGCGGTGCAGTACTTCCTTTACAATTCCCTGCATCCGTCGTCCGCTGCTTTTCATTTCATTAATGGCAACACGAACAGTATCGCCATGAAGAGCCGTATTGAAATCTGATGGACGAATAATTATGTCCACTTCCATTCCTTCAATAGTTACAAAGCCCATTCCTGAACGGGTGATATCTAATTTTCCTTTCAGCACTTTGCCGGAGGAAGATGGTCGTTGTTTTTCCTTTTTTTTCTTAGTCTTTGAATTTTTTCTTCCCATGATAAGGTATAAGCTATTTTTAAAAATTTTGAATAAAGTCAGTTACCAATTTGTTGAACTGGATTCCTTCCTGAAAAAGAAACTGATGACGAACCGGGACAACGTAAAGTGGCAATTCAGCAATCTCATTGGTGAATTTAGCCAACCTTACAGCATCTTTCTCAGTTGTCAGGATAATTTTATTGGCTGCATCTATTTTTTTAAACCGTTGTTTGATTTCATTCAAATCATCAATAGTAAAAATATGATGGTCAGGATATTGAATCATGTGGTAACTATTGCTTTGTTCCTCCAGCATCCGTTTTAGTGGTTTTGGATTGGCAATGCCCGTTACCAGCAACACTTCTGTTTTTGCATCAGCAGTAAACGTTTTATTGCTGCTGATATGATACATTTCTCCATATTCAATGGAAGTAAAAAAGACTGCCTGTCCTTTTACCGGGTTAATTTCTTTTATCAGTTTCTGCTTTTCAGCTTCTGTCAAAGCTGGTTTGCATTTCGTTACTACTATTATCTCTGCCCGTTTGTAGCTACTTTTTAAATCCCGCAAGTCGCCTGTTGGCAAATAAAAATCTCTTGTAAATAAATTACTATACTCTGTCAGTAGAATGTTCAGACCAGCTTTGATAGCCCTGTGTTGAAAGGCATCATCTAAAATGATAGCTTGTGTTTCAGGCTTATCATGCAATAACTGCGGAATTGCTAAAATCCTTTCTTCCCCTACCGCTACTGGTACACCCAGAAATTTTAAGTGAAACTGCATAGGCTCATCACCAATCTCCAGTGCCGTTGTTGTATCATTAGCCAGAGCATATCCTCTTGTTTTTCTTTTGTAACCCCGGCTTAGTGTAGCCACCTTGAATTTGTCTTTCAGATTAGACACTAAATATTCTACCATTGGCGATTTGCCGGTGCCGCCAACAGAAAGATTACCTACACAAATCAATGGCAAACCAAAACTGGCCGACTTAAAAATATTTTTATTGTATAACCAGTTCCTTATGCTTATGCCCAACCAGTAGATCAGGGCAAATGGTAATAAAAGTATTCGGAATGATTTGAGAAAGTAATTAGAAAACATAAACTGATTGCGGCGTAATACAAAGATTTAAAGGTACGTCAAAATCAGCCTTATCTGTTATTTCATCAATTGGTTCAAAATAAGAGAACCCAAGTTTAATGCAGTCTTTCCGGCAGTCAGCAAGAAATTTATCATAGAAACCCTTGCCGTAGCCAACCCGGTTGCCTTGCTTATCGTAAGCCAGTAACGGAACCAATATCATGTCAATTTCATCAGCACTAACCAAGTCCCCATCCACAGGCTCATAAATATTGAACTCGTTTCTTTCGAAATCTGTTTCAGCGTTTGTTGAAATAGCCACCATCTCCTGCATAAAAAAATCTGTCCGTGGATAGGCCACTATAAGTCCCGGGTTTTTAAACTCCAGGTAATCCGTAAACAAATGTGTGTTTGGCTCGTTATTGTCTTCAATCGGCCAGTAGGAAAGTAAGGTTTTGGTAAAAGGCAGTTCAACAGTTTGAAGTTGTATCAATAATAAATCATCAAGCTTTGCCCTTTGTGGAGCAGTTAGTTCGCCCCTTTTCTCCCGAAACGATTTTCGTAATTCCTTTTTATTCATGATTCCCTGTTCTCAATAAAAGTAGAGAAAATTGTAGTGCCATAGTTTCTTTCCGACTTATAAAAAGGAAATTTCTTGTAATCATTTCTCGGAGTATGCTCCAACACGAACCAACCATCCTTTTCTAATAATCGTTTTTCAAATATCTCTTCTGGCAAACTATCAATAGTTGTTAAAGCATAAGGCGGCCCGGCAAAAATAAAATCAA
>JAYVKT010000487.1:0-4112 GCA_043768195.1 Chitinophagaceae bacterium
AATCTACATCCGGCTTATTCATCCGGTTCAGGAACTGGCGGGCATAGGCACTAAGGCTTTCGGCATAGCGTCGCTGCCCTTCTGCATACAATGTGTCAATCGTTAGTGATGATTTGCCTGAACCGGACACCCCAGTTACTACAATTAGTTTATTCCGGGGGATTTCTACCGTCACATTTTTCAAATTGTGCACCCTTGCACCCTTAATCAGGATGTTTTCTGCGGAAATTACGGTCTTTGATTTGGCGGGGTTTTTCCCTTTTATTATTTTCTCCATTACTGCGTCTGCAAATGTAAAGCCTTATGTGGCTTAATGTTGTGGCCTTATTCTTAACATTTCATTAGCACCCATTATTACGTTTTGCTTTTACAAATGTTTGGCAATTTCATTAAATACCCTATTTTTAATTTCCAATAATCCAAAAAATGAAAAACTTAAAACTTAACCCGCCTATCGTACAAACTTCTACTCGTTTTTGTTAACCGAATTTTTATCGCAACCAATATCCATTTGAATATTTGTCTGTGCTATTGCACAGGCAGAGCAACCTAAACTGTAGAAGTTATGAAAGCTTTACTGAAAAAAACTGACCATGAATTAATTCATCTGTTTACAGATGGAAATGTTGACGCTTTGGAAATCCTGGTGCTGCGGCACAAGGATAAACTCTATACGTCTATCCTGTTCCTGGTAAAAGACAAGTATCTCGCTGAAGACATCTTTCAGGATGCCTTTATCCGCATTATTGATACCATGCGTGGCGGCCGCTATACCGAGGAAGGAAAATTTCTGCCCTGGGCTATGCGGATTGCACACAACCTTTGTGTGGATCATTTCCGCAAAGTAAAACGTACACCCACCATCCGCAACGGCGAAGACAAAGATATTTTCGAAGTGCTGAACTTTTCAGAAGATAGTGCAGAGACAGTGATGATGAGAAGACAAAGTCATGACAGGGTTCGGGATATGTTACAAAGCCTGCCCGAAGACCAGCGGGAAGTTATTATATTACGTCATTATGCTGATATGAGTTTCAAAGAAATTGCTGCAGCTACCAACTGTAGTATTAACACAGCGTTGGGTCGTATGCGGTACGGATTGATTAATTTGCGTAAGCTGATGACACAAAAACAAATTGCTCTTTAAAATACTGCCTCACCCGCCATTCACCATCAACAGTGAATTGGGAGAAGCTCTTGTCATTCTGTATCTCCATCCGGAGTAAAACGAATTCTGATAAAAAAGGATTTTTGTTTGCTTGCCATACCGGAAGGCTGGTACAGAATGACACCAAATTGAAAAAGCCCCTGATGTAAAAGTCGGGGGCTTTTTTTATGCAATGATGTCAACCGGTTAAGGTCGTTTTTTATATTCCGCAATTACATTGTCAAGATGCTTCACAAATGCTGAAACATTTGGGTCGTAGCCATATCCATCGGCTGCCAGTTTTTCCTCCTTTCCATCCAAAAAAATGTAAAATGGCTGTGATACAGAACCATAACGGCTGGCTTGCAAATGCATAAATTTTTCGCCTACGGTATTTACGTTTTCGCCCAGCTCTTTTGATTCAAACTCCTCGGTTTCGGGCAATTCAATTCTTACGTCGGTGTAAAGAGATACTACTACAAAATCTTCTTTCAGCCGTTTCATCACTTCCGGACTGCTCCATACCTGTGCTTCCATTTTTCGGCAGTTGATACAATTGATGCCGGTAAAATCAAGCATCAGCGGTTTCTTTAAGAGACGGGCAGCTTCTATAGCTTCGTCATAATCAAAATAAGCAACCAGTCCATACTTCCGCACTATTTCCGGCTCATACGGGCCAAGTTCTTTTACATATTTCGATGGTGGCTTTGCACCGTTGCCAGAATGGATTGTTTGCCCGGATGAGCTACTGGTAGCCGGTAAAAAATCTTGTGTGCCATAAGGCGGTAAGAAAGCACTGATGCCATTTAGCGGTGCACCCCACATACCGGGTATCATATAAATAACAAATGAAAAAGATGCTATGGCAAAAAACAAACGTTTTACACTCAGATAGGGAACACCGAAATCATTCTTAGGAAGTTCATCATCATGATGAAATTTTATTTTGCCCAGCAGATAAACACCCAGCAAAGCGAATATGGCTATCCAAAGTGCCAGGAATATTTCTCTGTCCAGCAATCTCCAGCCTTTTACCAAATCTGCATTGGATAAAAACTTTAATGCAAGGGCCAGTTCAAGAAAACCGAGTGTCACTTTTACAGCATTTAACCAGCCGCCGGCTTTACCCAGGCTATTTAGCATACCCGGAAATAATGCAAATAAAAAAAATGGTAATGCAAGGGCCAGCGAAAATCCAAACATACCTACCATGGGGCCGATAAAACTTCCTTTAGAAGCAAGCACCAGCAGGTTGCCGATGATGGGCCCGGTACAGGAAAAAGAAACCAGCACTAATGTTAGTGCCATAAAGAAAATACCCCAGAAATTTCCGGTACCCGATTTTTGACTGGCCTTATTTGTCCATGATGATGGCAAGGCAATTTCAAATGCCCCCAGGAATGAAATACCAAATATCAGGAATAGAGCAAAGAATACAAGATTGGCTATCCAGTTGGTAGAGAGTTTATTTAATGCCCCGGGACCAAATATTAATGTTATCAACAGGCCAAGTAAAGTAAATATCAGGATGATGGAAATAGAATAATAAAAAGCATTTTTAATTCCTTCCTGTTTTGTTTTACTTCTCTTGGTAAAAAAGCTAACGGTAACAGGTATCATGGAAAATACACAAGGTGTAAGCACTGCCAGCAATCCCCCACCGAACGCTGCCAGGAATATCCAGAATAAAGAACGGTTTTTTAAATTGTCGCTGAGGGAACCTTTCGTACTAATAACAGGTTCTGCTTGTTTTACAATGGTAGCCTTGAAAGGTTCTTCAAAATTGTTGTACTCCTCACCAATTTTTACAAAATAAGCAATCGTCCCTTTTATAACAGCACTGTCTGTGGTTGTCAAATCAATTTTCTGCTGCCATGTCACCGAATCAGTAAAAAATACAACCGGTGTGTTACCAAATGTTACATCTGTTTCTGTTTGCGCCTTCCCGGTTTCTGTAAGAGAGTCTTTTAGTAATTTCTTCGCTACCGAATCAAATGTTATTTGTGTATTGATTGGTGCGGCTTCACCAAATGGTTTAATGGAGTATAATTTATTACCAGCTTTTACATTGGCCGTGATGGTAATAACATACTCATTGCCTTTTCCTTCTTTCTTTATAGTAAATGTTACAGGTTTATTTTGTGCAGCAGTGGCTGTAACTAAAAATAGACCCAGGCAAAAAGCAGTTAGTGGTTTTAAAATCCGGAGCATAAAACTGGTGTTAAAAAACAAACGAGTCCTGAGACAGAACTCGTTATATGTTTAGCTAAAACTTACTTATTTAATTGCAATACTAAAGTTAACCTTTTTGGGCGGCAGGCATTGGCGGTCGTCACAGGTTTGGTATTCTACACTTCCATTGAAATTGGTTTTTACATTTGCCTTTAGTTTAATCTTCTGCACAAAAGTTACTGTTTTGGAATACTGGTTGGCCGAAACACCCAATGCAGCATCTTTAAACTTTTCCATGGTGCCTATTTCCTTAATTTTTCCCTGGGGTGTAAATAATGGATTGGCCGTTATAGTAAACTCTGTCGGATTGATAATGGCATCTTCAGGTTGTGTTTGAGAATACAGGTGCCATTTTGCCTGAATGGTTGCCTTCATTTGTATTTCATACATCTTATCCCCTGTTTTTTTTGCCGTAAAACTCCATGTAATCGGGTTAAGTTGTGCCTTAACGCTTAAGGCGCCAAAAACAATAACGGCAAGTAGTAATAATTTCTTCATTTCTTTCAATTTGTTATTTAGCTACGTAAAAATCTTACTTTTTCGCTTCAAAAAGCTGTTAAAATTTTTTGCTAAGCCAAATGTAAGCTCTTCCAGCTATTTGATTTGTAAGGAAAGTGACTAATACCCGTTATTAGCTGATAAGATGGCCAAATCAAGAAACCAGTTGCTCCGCCATCAGCAAGGTCTGAATTATTTCCCGGCCATCCATATTACCTAACACTGCTGAGCAGGC
>JAYVKT010000488.1:0-2018 GCA_043768195.1 Chitinophagaceae bacterium
AATTGGAGATGTTTTGGAGCATCAGTTTTACTCACCATATCTTGCTGCTGAATCGCTGTAAAAAGGTTGAAGAGCGGTTATTTTATATTGAGAATGCAGCAATACAGTTTTGGTCAATTAACGTTATGGAGCATCAAATTGATGCTGACTTATTCCAAAAACAGGGGACATTACCAAATAACTTCCAAACCACAATCACGGAATCTTTAAAACCTTCGGCACTTATGGTATTCAAGGATGAATACCTGCTGGATTTTATTGCTGGTGATGAACTGGACGATGAAAGACATATTGAACAGCAGGTAGTCTTAAACATTCGCAATTTTATTTTGCAAATGGGCAAAGGCTTTTGCTTTATTGGGAACCAATACCGGCTTGAAGTGGATGGCGATGAATTTTTTATTGACCTGCTCTTTTTTAACCGGCACCTGCAATGCCTGGTGGCTTTTGAATTGAAGAAAGGCAAATTTAAACCAGCCGATGCCGGGCAACTTAATTTTTACCTGAATGTGCTGGATGAAAAGGTAAAACTGCAACAGGAAAACAGCAGCATTGGTATTGTGCTTTGTAAAGAAAAAAATAATACGGTGGTTGAGTTTGCCATTAAGAGCTTTGATAAAGCAATGGGTGTGGCTACATACAAAACCTCAAAACAAACACCGGTGCAAATGAAGGGTATATTGCCAGATACGGATGAGTTAGGGAAGTTGTTGGAATAATTTTTTTTGACGGCAAATTAGATACTCTATAGAAAGATATTTTCAATGCAGTAATTTTTTTGTTTACGCATTTCTTCAAATGGAACTTCGTTTAATTATTTGAAATGGATTGAATTGTACCTGTTGAACATTATTAAGAATCATTGCAGCGGCTGATTGACCCATTTTTGCAAAATCGGTAGATATTACTGCAATATCCAGAACTTCTTTTAAAGCAGTTTCGTTAAAAGAAATAATTCCAATTTCTTTCCCGAGTTTGAAAGAAGATTTTCGAACTTTTTTAATAAGAATGGCCAGGTCATCCTCAAATGTGAGTATGTACAATGTTCCGGCAGTAATTTTTTCATTGTCAACATCATTTAATTCTGTTAATTTCTTTTTAGTGTCTTTACAAAATCTCCTTACTCCAAATCTAATTTCTTGTGGGTGATTGCTGTGTTCAGGAATTGCCAGTATCACATTACTGTATTTTTTTAATGCTTCTGTGGTTGCAGTTAACGCATTGTAGATGTCATGTTCAAAATCCTGTATAACGCCTTTGCGGTTTTCTCCCAGCTCCGGCACATCTTTATCTAATAACAAAAGCTCACCCGGGATAAATGTTTTCAATAAGTCAATATATTGTTTTTTGGGAGTTTTTAATAAAAAGTGTGGCATAACAACATAATAATGATAGTTGCCAATATTTTCTTCAATAATTTCTTTTAATGAATCAATACGGTAATGATAAATACATAAATCTACTTTGGCTTTATTGCCTAAGGCAGTTACGAAATTATCATAAACAACTTTTTTAAAGTAACTTATTTTGTTGAAGATTAAAAGAATTTTTAGTTTACTATTTTTCTTTTCTTTTACAAAGAAACCAATAGACTTGATAGAGATGATGTAACCTTGTTTTTTTAAATCCTTATAAGCTCTTTCCACAGTATCTCTGGCAAACTTGTAAGTAACGCTAAACTCATTAATGGAAGGTAGCTGGTCATTTTTTTTTAATACTCCCTTTTCTATATCATTAATGATTGATGCAGTTATTTGCCTGGCTTTATGCTTTATCCCTGCTATTGGGGAAAATTGAAATTGTGACATTGTTATTTATTTTCTCTCAAATGAATTTTATATGAGTAAGCGTATTTGTTATTTGTTAATCTGTAATCAGCATGTGGAATCCTCACTACATTACTTTTTATCTTTCACACACCTGAACCCCGTATGCTCCAATCCAGTATCATGACTGCTTTTCATTCTCCTTGCAACACGGTAGCCGCTGCAATATGCATCATTACATAAAAAGCTGCC
>JAYVKT010000489.1:0-4616 GCA_043768195.1 Chitinophagaceae bacterium
TGATAAAATTATAATTCTCTTTTATCATTAATCCCCAGCTTGGTTGGGGTGGTTGCACACCAACACCCAAAAAACTTAAACCAGCTTCTATTACAATAGCAGATGCAAAGTTACTGGCGGCAATCACAATTACCGGGCCCATAATGTTGGGCCAAATATGCCGCACTATCGTTCTGAAATCGGAAAAGCCTAATGCTCTTGTGGCTTCCACATATTCTAATTCTCTAACGCCAAGAACCTGTCCTCTTACTAATCTTGCCACATTCACCCACATGGTTAATCCAACGGCAATAAAGACCTGCCAGAACCCCTTGCCCAATGCAAGTGTAATGGCAAAGACAAGTAACAAAGTAGGAATACTCCAGATAACATTGATGAACCACATAATTATATCATCGGAGCGGCCACGAAAATAACCGGCTAGAGAACCAAGCACTAAACCAATACTAAGTGAAATAATAACGGTAATTAATCCCACACTTAAACTTACCCTTGTGCCAACAACAATACGGCTTAAAATATCCCGGCCATATTTATCGGTACCTAACCGAAAGGTTAATTGGTTTATTGGTTTATTGGGTAAAAGGACTTTACTATATGCTAATCGTTCTGACACTCCTTCATCTATATATTTTTGAACAATGATGCTATCACCTTTTTGTTCATGACTTACAATCGGCACATAGTAATAAACATCTTCTTTACCAGAAACTAATTGTTTTAAAAAACTGCTTGCCAATACATCTTTATCCTTTCTTATTTTAATAAAACTTTGTTTGAAGCCCGGTTTCTCCCCACCGATTTCTAAAATAATACGATTAGCAAATGGAGATGGGTCAGGTGCTATAAAGTAAGCGAAGATGGCAACCAGTACTGCCATTGCTATTACAATCAATCCAAAGACGGCACCTTTGTTTTTTTTAAGTCGCCGCCATGCCCGTCCGAACGGGTCATCCGGGCGGGCTGCTCCCTGGAATGATTGTGATGCATTCATGAACGGAAAGATAAGCTAAGAGTTTAAAAGAGAAAAGGAGGAAAAGAGCTAATGTATGAGTAGAAGAGCTGGCAAAGAGAATTGATATGATGAATAAAGAATTTTGCACTCTACTCTTTTTCTCCTTTTCTACTTTTGCTGTTCTCTTAGCTCACCTTTCTCCCTTTCCACTCATACTTTCCAAACTGCCCGAACAGCCCAGATATAATAGTGTAGAGAATATGAAGCGGTTGAAAAAAGAAAAACAATTTGATAGCCCATTGTTTATTGAAAAAATTTGCCAGGGAAATAAAGAAAGGAAATTCTATAATTGTTTTACCTACCCATAGCCCTGCGAGCCACAACCAATAATGATGACAGAAGAAACCTGCTATGGCTAACACCAAAAAAGAAAGATTGAAAAGATAAACGAGAAGTAATACAACAAAAATTCTTTTGTCATCATAAGTCGTCGCTTTGCTGGCCCATCGGATACGTTGGCTAAAAAAAGCTTTCCATGTCTTCATTGGCTGTGTAGAAACAATGGCTTCTTTCGATTTCAGGTAATGCACTTTATCTGGATATTGTTTCCATATCTTATGCATCAGCAGCATATCATCTCCGGAGGCAATATGGTCAACACCGGCAAAACCATTCACCTCATAAAAGGCTTTTCGTTCGTAAACAAGATTGGCTCCATTGCACATAGACATTTTCTTTTTAAAAACAGCGGCACCGGTGATGCCCTGCAATACCATAAAATCCATGGCCTGAAATATTTGTACAACAGATGAATTACAATTAATAACAACGGGAGCCGCAATGAAGACAGATTGTTTTTCTTCTTTAAAACTGGCAATTAGTTTTAGCCAATCCTTTGTTGGCAAACAATCAGCATCTGTTGTTATAATCAATTCGCCGGTGGCAGAAGCAATACCGGTTTCAATAGCTTTCTTTTTATAGGAGTTGATGTTGTCGTCTTTTAGTTGCAATAATTTAACTGATGGATATTGCTGAACAATATTGGCTGTTGCATCTGTTGAGTGGTCATCCACTACAATTATTTCAAATAAATTCGATGGATAAGTTTGTTGTTGCAAGGCTGCTAATAAAGCACCAATGTTTTCTTCTTCGTTTCTGGCGGCAATAATAACACTGATTTTTATTGACGATGAAGAGAAGGACGGAACATAATCCGGAATTGATTTCCAGGCCAGCCAGTAATAAATTATCAAAAGGCAGTACAAGGCAAATAATGGTATGATGATATAGAGAAGAATCATGTTATTGAACAAAGCTAATATCAGTGCAGCAAAGCTGGTAAAATTTCTTCTACATGTTTCTCATGCAACACCTGGTGGCCGGAGTGAGTAACTGTTAATGTGCAATGCTCCTCAATTCCTTTCCTGAATTTTTCTCCAACGGAAGAAAGAATGATACGGTCATGTTCTCCATATACCAATCTTACTGGTGTTTTATTTTCTATGATTAGACCTTTAATCTTTTGTATGTCAGGTTTTATTTTTCGAAGTGTGGTCCATCGGGCATAAAGCAATCGTCGAACTTCTGCATCGCCGATATAGTAGTTGACAAACTTGAAAATGCTGGCATTAATAAGTTTTAATTTGTTCAACAGGTTTAAAGTGCCAAGAAACCAACCGGGCTTTCTCATAGTAAGTGCAAAAAATTTATTACCCAACCATGTTTGTGTGGCCAGCCAATACCAACTATTTACTTTCAATCCGTCCGGGGCAAGAAGTATTATTTTTTCTATTTTTTCCGGTATTGTTTGATAAAGGCTCAGTGCTACTCTTCCACCCAAACTAAACCCGAGAAGAGAGAATGTTGAATGGTGAGTGCCAATAATTTGTTCTACAATTTGCTGAAGGTCTGTCACGGTAAATGTTAGCCCATCCTTCCACTCTGTTTTGCCATGAAAGGGCAGGTCTATGGAATAGAAAGTGTATTGATTGCCAGCATATTTAGCCATAAATCCAAAGATGGCGGCTTCTTCGCCATAGCCATGAAAGCATATTACAGGCTTAGGCCCAACGCCAAAACGGTAATAGCTAATGACAGAATTTTTATAGTTAAAACGGAGCGTCTCCATTTAATAGAAAAAATATTTTTGGAAAATTAACTTGGCCATTTCAAAAATACTATTAATTTTGAATAGTTGCACAAACAACTATATGCCAAACAACCAATTTAAAAGAGGAGAACTTTACAGCTTTATCACCGGAAAGGCATCTACTGCTATTGCCCGGCGGCTGCAAAAAAAATTCAACACAGCAGGACTTAATATTACCATTGAACAGTGGAGTGTATTATATCATTTATGGAAACAGGAAGGCATCAGTCAGCAGGAATTATGCAATGCTACGTTCCGTGACAAACCAAGCATTACCCGTTTAGTAGATAATCTGGAAAAATCAAATCTCGTTAAACGGGTAGCTTCTGAAAATGATAGAAGAATTAACATGATTTACTTAACAAAGCAGGCGCAAAAATTGCAAGAAGAAACAATGGCTCTTGCTGATGAAACATTGAACGAAGCATTGATAGGTGTGCCATCCGATAGAATAGATGTGTGTAAGGAAGTGTTGCAGGTGGTGTATGATAATTTGAAGTAGTCGGGAGTTGTGAGTCATGAGTCGGGAGAGGGTCGTTTAGAATTTAGTGATTGCGAATGCTGAATAGAATTACTAAACGACGAAAGGTGTGACGTACTGAAGAAATAAAAATAAAAAACTTTTAAAACCTTAATACAATGAGTACTGCAACAGCAACAAAAACAGTGTTGAAAGGCGGCGAATGGATGATAAAAGAATCATCACTGGTGGATACTTTTATTCCGGAAGAGTTTGGTGAAGAACAGTTGATGATAAAAGATATGTGCAACCAGTTCCTGGATGCAGAAATTTATCCCAACCTTGATCGCATTGATGATCTGGAACCGGGTCTGATGAAATCTTTACTGACAAAAGCAGGTGAACAAGGTTTGCTGGCTACTTCTTTTCCTGAAGAGTACGGTGGATTGGGTAAGGATTTTGTTACCTCTACCATCATTAATGAATACCTCGGAGCAGGTCATTCATTCTCTGTTGCCATTGCAGCTCACACAGGTATTGGCACATTACCTATTTTATATTTTGGTACACCGGCACAAAAAGAAAAATACATTCCAAAACTAATCAGTGGTGAATGGGCAGGTGCTTATGGATTAACAGAACCCAATAGCGGTAGCGATGCATTAGGCGCAAAATCAACTGCGAAGTTGAGTGATGATGGCAAGCATTATATATTAAACGGACAAAAATGCTGGATTACTAACGGAGGCTTTGCACAAGTATATACCGTATTTGCAAAAGTGGATGGAGATAAATTCACGGCCTTTATTGTAGAAAGAGGAACAGAAGGATTTACACAAGGCCCTGAAGAACATAAGATGGGTATTAAAGGTTCTTCTACGGTGCAATTATATTTCCAGGATTGTAAAGTGCCAGTAGAAAACCTGCTGGGTGAAATTGGTAAAGGACATAAGATTGCTTTCAACATTCTCAACATCGGCAGGTTGAAATTATGTGCAGCAGCTCTAGGTGGAGCCAGAAAATCGTTGAGTGGAACAGTGGAGTATGCAAGA
>JAYVKT010000490.1:0-3887 GCA_043768195.1 Chitinophagaceae bacterium
TAAAAAAGGATGGGATGAAAGGTGGGAGGAATTCAGCGATTGGGCGGAGAAAGGGGAACAATATAAAAGTGAACTGATAAAACTGGTAGATGCCGATACCAAAGCATTCAACCAGATCATGTCAGCCTTTGGTTTACCCAAATCAACAGAGGAAGAAAAAGCAGCCCGTAGCATAGCCATACAGGATGCTACCAAATTTGCAATCGAAATTCCATTTAAAGTGATGCAGGCATCTTACAACAGTATGGAAGTGATAAAAGCAATGGCCGAAATTGGCAATCCCAATTCTGTTTCCGATGCCGGGGTGGGTGCCTTATGTGCCAGAACTGCCGTGATGGGGGCTTTTATGAATGTCCGCATTAATGCAAGCGGCTGCGGGGATAAAAATTTTGTGTCAGTTGTATTGAACAGGGGCCGGGAAATTGAGAACAAAACCATAGCTTTAGAAAAGGAGATTTTGAAGGTGGTGAATGAGAAGATAGGGGTGTAAAAAATATTACCGCAGAGAACATAAGGACGCAGAGATACCGCTGAGAATCTCTGCGAAACTCTTTTAACTCATTTCTCTGCGGTTGAGATTGTATTTTAGCAATTAAATTAAAAAAAGGATTGATGGACAACATAGAAACAAAGCCACTTGCCGGCGAATCGAAACTAAGTGCTATGCGCCACCTGAAAGTTTATATTAAGCAGGATGTACTTTCATTGACCAAACTACGCCGCTTTGAAACAAAAGTGGGAGAGCAGTTGAAAGTAGTGAACGATGCCGGCGACATAGAAAAAAAATTAAAAGAGACAACCGCAAAATATGTGCTGTTTGGTATTCCTGAAGACCTGGGTGCCAAAGGTAATTTTGGCATTGGTGGTGCCGACACATTATGGATTCCTTTTTTGCAAAGCCTGCTGAATGTACAGAGCAATGATTTTTTTGATGGCGGTGAAATATTATTGATCGGTCATTTCGATTTCGGCGATATGCAATACCTCATTGACACTACGGCAAAAAGTGAGGATGAAAAAGTGGAGGCTTACCGCCATGCAGTAAATACTATTGATGACGAAGTGGAGCATTTGGTGAAAATGATTACGGAGGCAAAAAAAATTCCTATTGTTATCGGTGGCGGCCACAATAATTCTTACCCATTAATAAAAGGTGCCGCAAAAGGATGGCATAAAGCCGGTGTACTTCAGTTGGCACAAATAAACTGTATCAACCTGGATGCTCATGCTGATTACCGCCCTCTGGAAGGAAGGCACAGCGGCAATGCTTTTCGCTATGCCGAAGAAGATGGCTATTTACAGAAATATTGCGTAGTTGGTTTACATGAAAATTACCTGCCGCAAAATGTGTGGATTGATATGGTGAACAATCCCTTTATTGACTGCATTACTTTTGAAGACATATTTGTACATGAGAAAAGAACTTTTATGCAGGCTGTTTCTCATGCCACAGGGTTTACAGAAGATACACTAACTGGTATTGATATTGACCTTGATGCAATTCAAAACACACTCAGCAGTGCAATGACACCCGTTGGCATTACTCCCATTCATGCACGACAATATATTTCCTTTGCTGCTGCGGACAGCAAACCGGCTTACCTGCACATTTGCGAAGGGGCCACCAGGTTGGCCGATGGACGGACTGATACAACCAGCGGTAAACTGATCAGTTACCTGGTAAGCGATTTTATAAAAGCAATGGCTCTCTGATCAAAACACGGGGGCTTTTAATTTTAGATCTGCTTTTATAAATGCTTTCTTGTGCCTTGCCAATACTTTAGCGGCCTCTGCTGTTTTCTTTTCTTTAGTAAGTGCCTGCCAGATGCCGTATAATGCCCATCCGTTTTCTTTATTATTTACCAGATCCTTTTCCAGCACTTCTCTGGCTTCCTTTGTCATACCAGCTTGCAGGTAAGCATTTCCCAGAAAATGTTTTGGGTTCAGCATCCAGTCCCGTGGTTCATTATAAATCATATTTTCTTCAACGGTTACTGCTTCTTTTAATGTAGTTATGGCTTCGTGGTATTTCCCTTGCTTTAGTGTAATTGTCCCCATGAGTATATTCTTGGCAACCATAGCAGCATCAATAGAAGGAGAGAAGGGAACAAAAGGTATGTTGAGACTCGTATCTTTCATAAACTCCAACATCTTGTTAAGTTCCTGGATCGCTTCCGATAAGTTAGATTGACCGACTTGTGCCATACCCCTTCCAAAATGATACATGATGTTACTAAAAGAATGTGCTTTGACAGGTTGGGATATTTTCAATAGTTCGATCCATTTTCCAAAACGGACTAATACAAGTATAGCTGTCGTATTAATATATTGGACATAATTCCCCATCGGTGGTGCTATGGAGAGGTAATCGGCAGGAATATTTGCCGTTGTTTCGTTGGCGGCGTCTATGGAACTTTTATACTGGCCCGCAAGCATGGCATTATTGGTCTTCATATGCAGGTTATGTATTACATATAAAAAATCATTGCTGGTAACAGGTGCGAATAATGTAGCCACTTTTTTATAACTGTTTACTGCGTTGATATTTACCGCCACACCTTGCTGGTAATTGCCTGTACGGAGATAAATATGCGAAGGCATATGCACTAGGTGGGAAAGGCCGGGATTCGTAACACCAAGCCTGGCGGCACTTGGTAACGCTTTATCTGCAAAAGGGGAGGCCTCCATCACATGGATGTAATAATGATTGCCAGCCGGGTGGTTAGGAGATAGAATCAATAACTTCTCTAATACTTGCCTTATACGTGGTGTCCAGGATTTTGGAGTGCCATTCACATTCCATAAATCCCAGGAATGCTGTACCATCATTGCATCTGCATACAGTGCTTTTGCATCGGGGTTAGTCGGAAAATTTGTATATGCCCTTTGCATCATATCGGTGTAATCCTGGTTTAGCTGCACCCTTGTGACATCTGTAGAGTCAGAAGTATAACGTACTGCCATAGCATCTATCAAAAACTTTTCAAAAGCAGAAGATTTTTCTTCATACTCAACTGCCTTACTTATAGCCGCAAGTGCTTCAGGGGATGCCCTATAGCCGAAATCATTAATGTTTGGCCCATACGCTAAAGCCTGTGCCCAGTAAAGCATGGCAGATTTTGGGTCAAATTTTGAAGCCTTTTTAAATGATGCCATCGCTTCAATAATATGAAAACCATAGTACATATTGATGCCTTGGTTAAAGTAGAACTGGGCACTATCGCTTCGGGTACTGATCTCCCATTTATAATTACCGGCTCCGGGAACAGGGGGGATGTTTGCTTCTTCCAGCCAGTCATTTAGCTCATTCCAATCCGGCGTACAGCGTACAATATTCATGTTCCTGTACTCCCGGTTTTTCGTAGAAGAATGACTGGCAGATGTTGCTTCTTTAAGGCGAAAGGCTAGCAAGGCAGTGATAAATGCCAGTATAGTAAGAAATAATAATCTGGGGTTCATGTGGTTAGTTTATAATTACAAATGTTACTATTTTTCCTGAAAGATTTACAGCATCTTTTATTTCAATAGTTTGTTTACTTTTACTGTGTATTACGTAGCTTATCAGCGTAGTAGTAGTATATGAAAAGGATGCTGATCCTCTTCCTGCTTTTTGTACTCACCGAAGTAAATGCTCAAAGCGAATTTGCAGCAACAGCATTCTACAATGAATTCAGAAAAATTTATGCAGACGGGCAAACAGGATTTGCTATTTGCAAAGGAGCTAAGCAGAAAAGTGAGTTTGAAGAACTTGCATCTGAGTACCAGGCAAAACTAATGCTGCCATTAGCCGACTCTGGTAAAATAGTCTTTCCTGTAACTGGCAACCCCTATGTTATTTATTATTTCGAGCCGGAAAAAATGCGTTTAAAGGTGGACCAGCGGGGTGC
>JAYVKT010000491.1:0-3936 GCA_043768195.1 Chitinophagaceae bacterium
ACCGAAATAGAAGTGTTTTTTAAAAAAATTGAAGCAGTCCGGTTTTTAAAAGCAACCGCAGACCAGGTAGCCGGTAATATTGAACTGCGAAACAGGATAATTAAACTGGAGCCTGTTGATCAACTCGTACTCATTACCGAACAGGCTGATGTGTATGTTAACATTGATAATGAGTGGACCTTTTATGCCAAAACAAGAACTTCATCTTTATTGCAGAAAAAAGACAACAGCTGGAAGTTTATTCAAATGCATCTTTCACATCCCGATTCAAAAGCAGAAGAAGGCGAAACAATCGGGTTAGAAAAAATTTCAAAAGAAAACCTTGAACTACGGGAAGCAATTAAACGCCGCACTACTGAACTGGAACATTCAAACAATGAGTTGAAAATAGAAGCAGCACTCGAAAGAGTGAGAACAGTTGCTATGGCCATGCAACAGCCAGATGATATGCTTGACATGTGCCAGGTTATTTCAACCGAGTTAGAAAATCTTGGTGTAACTGAAATCAGAAATATTCAAACTGCTATTATTGATATCAACAGAGATTCTTATC
Organism: Chitinophagaceae bacterium; assembly: GCA_043768195.1. GTDB lineage: Bacteria > Bacteroidota > Bacteroidia > Chitinophagales > Chitinophagaceae > JJ008. Next base: position 554 of record JAYVKT010000491.1, read on the forward strand.
TCAATTATGAATATTTCAGGCTGCAAAAGAAAAAAATAATAACACCGGTTGAATATAAAAAGCATAAAGATGTTCATGCCTTTGTAAAAAAAATGATGAAAGACCCGGAAGGTTTTCATACAAAAGCATTTAAAGGTGCGACGCTGAAGCAATGGATTCAATACCAGGTAAAGGATGGACAGTTTGTTGACCCTGCTACAAAAAAAGCAGCATCGTTACACTATTACTTTTACTCCATCGGGCCGGGGGCATTGGGCATTTCCTCCTATGCACCGCTTACAAAAGATGCTATTGATTTATTTAAACGGTTTAGAAATGTATTTCAACTGGCTTATCGCCGGTTTATAGATATCGAAAAAGCAATAACACAAGCCAAAGAAGCACAGATAGAAGCAGCATTGGAAAGGGTACGCAGTAAAGCCATGAGTATGTATAAAACCAGCGACTTGTCTGAAGCTGCTGCTATATTATTTGATGAACTAAAAAAACTTGGCTTCTCCTTTTCAAGGGCGGGTATTGGAATTATTTCTGAGCCTGATTGCAGGGTTCAGTTTTATTCAAATGCACTAACCAAAAATGGCAGCATACTGAAACTGATTGGCAGCATAAGCATGACGGGGCATAAGGAATTTGAAAATCAGTTTAAATACTGGAAGAAAAAACAAAACTACTTCGCCACTCTTTCAGGAGCAGACCTTCGGTCATACTACAATTTTTTATCAAAAGGTATCAACATCAATCTTGATTGGATAAAAACAACGGCAGTTCACCATGGCCATTGGCTGATGTTCTCTGATGGATTTTTATTTGCATGGAATGATAAAAAATATTCAGCAAATGAAATAGCAATACTCGACCGCTTTAAATCGGTAGTTGAAATTACATTCAGGCGATATTTTGATTTACAAAAAGCAGAAGCACAAACAAGAGAAGCAGAAATAGAATTAGCATTAGAAAGAGTACGAGCCAGAACAATGGCTATGCAAAAAAGTGAGGAGCTTCCCGAAGCTGCAAATGTATTATTTCAGCAAGTGCAAACATTAGGTATGCCGGCATGGAGTGCCGGTTATTGCATCTGGAATGATAACAAATCTGCCGTTACATTATGGATGAGCAGTGAAGGAGTATTACAACCACCCTTTACAGCACCTACCACAAAAGATGAATTGTTTATAGAAATGCGAAAGGGGCAGGAAGCAGGCAACACATTTCATGTAGTGGAAATGGGTGGCAAAAAGTTAGAGAAGCATTACGAGTATATGCGTACACTACCGGTAGTGGGTGAAATTCTTGATTCAATAATTAATGCAGGACATCCGTTGCCAATTTTTCAGATTATGCACCATGCCTATTTCTCAAAAGGATTCTTGTTGTTTATTACTTATGAGCCTGTTCCTGATGCCCATGATATTTTCAAACGCTTTGGAAAAGTTTTTGACCAGACTTACACAAGGTTTCTCGATTTACAAAAAGCAGAAGCACAGGCAAAAGAAGCTCAGATTGAAACAGCATTGGAAAGAGTGAGAAGCAGAAGTATGGCCATGCATACAAGTAAAGAGCTTAAAGATGTGATACAAGTGGTGTATGAACAATTCATTCAGTTAAATATCAATATCGAACACACAGGATTTATTATCAATTATAAAGAAAGAAATGATATGCATATCTGGTTGGCTGATCAGTATGCCACACCATTCGAAATAGCCATTCCTTATTTTGATTCGCCGCATTGGAATAGTTTTAACAATGCCAGAAAGAAAGGGAAAAACTTCTTTGCAAACCGATTGAATTTTGAAGAAAAAAACAAATTTTATACAGACCTTTTTAAGTTGATACCGCCGCTGCCGGCAGAAGCACAGCAAACTATTTTTAATAAACCTGGTCTTGCTATCTCTACTGTATTGCTAGATACTGTTGGTTTGTACATCGAGAATTTTTCAGGTACTCCTTATACCGATGCAGAGAATGCTACACTGATGCGGTTTGGAAAAGTATTTCAGCAAACCTATACCCGTTTCAATGATTTACAAAAAGCAGAAGCACAGGCAAAGGAAGCACAGATAGAAGCGGCATTGGAAAAAGTACGCAGCCGTTCTTTAGCTATGCATAAAAGTAATGAATTAAGTGAATTAGTAAATGTACTGTATGAAAAGCTTAACGATTTAGGAATAACTTCAGATGGTATCAATATTAATATAATAGAGGAAGGCACCAAAAACTTTGAGTCGTGGCTTTCTGCACCCGGTTTGAACACTGCTTTATGCTTTCATGTTCCCTATTTCAGACATCCGGTTACTGAAGAAATTTATGCAGCACATGATTCGGGAAGCATTTTACTTACCAGGGTATATTCTTATGATGAAAAACAATCTTTCTTTAATTATCTCTACACAAATACTGATTTCAGGCTTTTGCCGGATGAAAGGAAACAACAGGTACTTGTATCAAAGAACTGGGAAGTATCAATTGCTTTTGTAAGAAATATTGCTCTTAGTTTGCATAGCTACTCCGGAAAAATATTTTCAGATGCAGAAAATGAAGTTCTGAAACGATTCGCAAAAGTCTTCGAGCAGACCTACACCCGTTTTCTTGATTTGCAAAAAGCAGAAGCACAGGCTAAAGAAGCAGAAATAGAATTGGGTCTGGAAAGAGTAAGGGCAAGGGCAATGGCGATGCAAAAGTCTGATGAGTTGTCCGAATTAGTAGATACTGTTTTTAAAGAATTAACCAAACTTGATTTTGCATTAAACTGGTGTATCATTAATATCATTGATGCACCATCACTAACAAATATGGTTTGGGCGGCAAATCCTGAAACAAACAAGCCACCCGAATCCTACCTGATGAAATTTGAAGATTTTCCTTTTCATCATTCTATGATGAAAGGATACCAGGAAAGAAAACCAAAACATGTGTATGTGCTTGAAGGAAAAGAGAAAAAAACATACGACGATTATCTGTTTAATAAAACAGAATGGAGAAGGGTTCCCAAAGCAGCCCAGGCTGCTTCAAGAGCTATGAAAAGATATGTAGCTACGTTCACTTTCAGCAATTTTGGTGGACTGCAAACGGTTGGGGAGGAATACCTGTCTGAAGAAAACCTTGATATACTCAGCCGGTTTGGAAAAGTTTTCGACCTTACTTACACCCGTTTTAATGATTTGCAAAAAGCAGAAGCACAGGCAAAGGAAGCACAGATTGAAACTGCATTGGAAAAAGTAAGGAGCCGCACCATGGCCATGCAAAGCAGTAATGAGTTACAGGAAACTGCGGCAGTTCTTTTTAATGAATTTAAAAAATTAGGTACAGATAATATTTACCAGGTTACTATTGGTATATATAATGAAGAAGAAGGTGTGATAGACTTCAGGTCAACAAGCTGG
>JAYVKT010000492.1:0-3518 GCA_043768195.1 Chitinophagaceae bacterium
TTTATCAATTTATCTTTTGCAATATCAGGTGTAGCTGAGCTGCGGATCAAGGCAATCACTTCATCAAGATGATCCAATGCGATGAGATAACCTTTTAAAATATGTGCTCTTTTTTCAGCTTCTTTTAATTCGAATTGCGTTCTTCTGACTACTACTTCATGGCGGAACTCTACAAACTCACTGATAAGGTCTTTCAGGTGCAGTGTTCTTGGCCTGCCTTTTACGATAGCAACATTGTTGATGCCATACGATGTTTGCAGGTCAGTAAGTTTATATAATTGATTGATAAGTACGTTGGCTATGGCATCTTTTTTTAAATCAATTACTACTCTTGTACCTTCCTTGTTGTTCGATTCGTTATTTACATGCGAAATGCCTTCTATGATTTTTTCATTTACTAATTCGCCTATGCGGTTAGTCAATGCATCACGGTTTACCTGGTAAGGAACTTCTGTGATGATAATTTGTTCTTTACCATTGGCTTTTGTTTCTACGGTCAGTTTACCCCTTACTACTACCCTGCCCCTGCCAAAGTGCATAGCGGCTTTTACCCCTTCCATTCCATAAATAACGCCGCCTGTAGGGAAATCCGGTGCTTTTACATGCTGCATCAGTTCATCAATAGTAATATCCCTGTTATCAATGTATGCTATGCAGCCATCAATTGATTCAGAAAGATTATGCGGCATCATATTCGTTGCCATTCCTACGGCAATACCGCTGGAACCATTTATCAGCAGATTGGGGATTCTTGTTGGAAGAACGGTAGGCTCTTTTTCAGAATCATCAAAGTTTAGCTGGAAATCAACTGTATCTTTTTCAATATCATCGAGCATATGCTCAGCAAGTCTTTCTAATCTTGTTTCTGTGTAACGCATTGCTGCCGGGCCATCACCATCCTGATTGCCAAAATTACCTTGTCCATCTACCATGGTATAACGCATACTCCATTCCTGCGCCATACGAACCATTGCATCATATACCGACGTATCGCCATGCGGATGATACTTACCCAGCACTTCCCCGACGAGACGGGCCGATTTTTTATAGGGCTTGTTATAATGCAGACCCAATTGGTTCATCGCAAATAGAATGCGGCGATGAACCGGCTTTAAGCCATCCCGCACATCAGGCAGGGCACGGCCAACAATTACCGACATTGAATAATCAATGTAGGCTGTCTTCATCTGTTCCTCAATGTTCACGGGAATAATCCTGTCGTTGTCGCTGGTTTCAAGTGGCTCTAAGTTCTCTTCCATCGCTATTTTTCCTTCTTCTTTTTATGTTTTGTTTAATACCAGAAAATGCCCCGGAAAGAGCCGTTTTTTAAGGTACGCAAATCTAACTTTTCTGACCCTGATAACCTGATAAAAATAACTGTTTTTTGACCTTTTTTTCCACCACTGTGGATTAGTTAATTCGTTCAAAAACAAGGGTTTTTTCGGGTTGTTTTTCCTACTTGTTTCTGGCTTTTTCGTCCTAATTTTCGGGCTCTTTCAACTATGGGTTTATTATGAAGACGATTCTATTATTTGGAGCAGGTAAATCTGCTACGGTGCTAATTGATTATCTGTTGGAGAATGCTATTGCTGAACATTGGAAAGTGGTAGTAGTTGATGCAGACCTGAAATTAGCCCAATCAAAAATTGGCGGCTCAGAAAGGGCATCAGCAGTTTCGTTTGATATTAATGATACGGACGCAAGGGTTAATTATATCCGTCATTCAGATATTGTTATTTCATTGCTACCGCCTGGCTTACACATAAAAGTAGCTGAATCCTGTATTGAAGCCGGCAAGAATTTATTGACAGCTTCTTATGTAGATCAGCCAATCAGGGATCTAAAACCAAAAGTCGAAAATAAGAAGCTGCTGTTCTTGTACGAGATGGGGCTTGACCCCGGCATTGATCACATGAGTGCTATGAAAATTATTGATGAAATTCATGCAAAAGGCGGAAAAATCACTTCTTTTCAATCTCATTGTGGTGGATTGGTTGATCCTGAAAGTGATGATAATCCCTGGCATTATAAAGTAAGCTGGAACCCCCGCAATATTATTATGGCCGGAAAATCCGGCGCACATTACAGGGAGAATGGGGAAGAAAAAAAAATGGCTTATGAAGAATTATTCTCTGCAGAACGGTTGGTGGAGGTTCCGGAGATAGGTTTTTTAAGTTGGTATCCCAACAGAGATTCACTAAGCTATACGCCATTATATGGTTTGGAAGATGTGCCCACATTTATCCGCACCACACTTCGCCACCCCGATTTTATGTATGGTTGGAAAAATATTATTGATCTGAAACTGGTTGATGAAACACCACAGTATGAAACGGATGGAAAAACTTTGCAGGAGGTGTTTAAAGAGCATATGGATAGAAACGGCTTTAGTGAATGGCTGAGTGATAAGCTGACGGAACGGTTTGCAGAAACAAAAAGTATGATGGAGAACCTTATGAAACTGATGGAGGCAGAAAACGAAGCAGAAGAGGAAGGTGCTGAAATGCCTGAATCCTTTATGGCTGCAGATGATAAAGGAAATATAGAAGAGGTAGAAATTGATGAAGTAAAAACGAAGGCTGCGGCTTTTCTTGCACATAAAATGCATGAAGCCAATCTTACGTTGAAGCAGCTTTTCTTTTTAGGGTTAGATGATCAGGATACCCTGGTAAATAAAGGCTTTTGCAGCCCGGCAGATATTCTTCAGTTTGCTGTGGAGAAGAAATTAGCTCTCCGGCCTTATGATAAGGATATGATTGTGATGTTGCATGAGATAGAATACAGAGTTGGGAATCAGGAGTCGGGAATCAGGAGTTCGTTAGTTGTAAAAGGTGAGAACAGTTTAAAGACAGCGATGGCGAAAACAGTTGGCCTGCCACTCGGTATTGCCGCTAAGTTTATTTTAAATGGGAAAATAAAAATGACAGGGCTGCATATTCCTACTTCAAAAGAAATATATGAGCCGGTGCTGGCCGAATTGGAGAAGTATGAGGTGAAGTTTCAGGAAAAGATAAAATAATCAACACAAAGGAACGGAGAAGATTGGGAGCTGTCTCAAAAGTAGTAAGTAACACGAAGGACACTACGGAAACACAACGAACACAAAGAAGTCATTATCAAAATCAGTACGTTATGTTCTTGGTGTTTTCTTTGTGTTCGTTGTGCTCCTCTTTTAACCAACTTTTGAAACATCTTCACTTTAACCTCAAAAACTCTGTGCTGAAAAAGATTATTGGATTTCCATATCCTTTGCAGCAAGCACTTTATAACTAACATCCCGCATTACAATTTTATATTTTCCTTTTCTTAAGTACAAACAATAATAACCTTCCCGGTTGGCGATATAGGTTTGGTCGGCTGGTACAAGGTAGTTTAGCAAATCAGTACTGTACTCATTTTCATAATAGGCCTGCACAAGGAACAACATCTTCTCGGTTGGTTGTATCAGTGTAGCTTTTCTTTCACCGTTTAATGAGAGCCAGGTGGGCCTGTTCTGCTGATAAGCAGTGGCGGGGTGC
>JAYVKT010000493.1:0-5074 GCA_043768195.1 Chitinophagaceae bacterium
GAAAAATTACTGCCATTTCATTTGAAAACCTGAAGGATGACAGCGATTCATATCCTATCGTTCGCAGCATGAGTGAAATTGCCGGTAGTGCTGTAATGCTGATAGCCGCACAATATCTTGGTTCGGCTAACCATGGCAAAGGGGTATTGCTTGGTGGCATATCTGGCATTGCACCTACAAAAGTTATTATCATCGGTGCGGGGATAGTGGGGGAGTATGCAGCAAGGGCCGCCCTGGCATTAGGGGCATCGGTAAAAGTATTTGACAACAGTGTGTACCGGTTAAAGCGGTTACAAAATAATATAGGTCAGCGAATGTGGACTTCTGTTATAGAGCCACGGTTATTAGCCAAGCAACTTAAGACCTGTGAAGTGGCCGTAGGTGCATTAGGCTCCGAAACAGGAAGAACACCACTGATAGTTACCGAAGAAATGGTAAGTAATATGCGGCCGGGTTCTGTTATCATCGATGTAAGTATTGACCGGGGTGGTTGTTTCGAAACATCAGAAATCACCTCTCATGAGCATCCTATTTTTATGAAATACGGGGTGATACATTATTGTGTGCCAAATATTCCATCTGGTTTTTCCCGCACAGCATCACAGGCTATCAGCAATGTATTAATGCCCTTATTGCTGGAAGCAGGGGAGGAAGGAGGTTTTGAAAAACTGCTTTGGCACCGCATTCATCTTCGCAACGGTATTTATCTTTTTAAAGGCGCCCTGACGAATTTCTACCTCAGCCAGCGGTTTGATTTAAAGTACACAGATTTGAATTTGCTGATTGCAAGCCAGCGATAATTTTTCTTATATGCCTGATTTTTCTATTTCAAACCATGCGAAAGAACAAATGGAGTTCAGGGGTGTTTCTTTGGAGGTGGTAATGAGTGTTTTAACTAACCCACAGCAAATATTGACTGAAGAAGGTAAGAAAGTCTATCAATCAATTATTAACTTTGAAAAGGAGAGAAGCTATCTTGTCAGGGTTATTGTGAATATTGACAAAGAGCCAAATAATGTAATTACAGTTTACAGGACTTCGAAAATTGAGAAATATTATGAAGGTTAAATACGATAAAGAAGTTGACATTCTCTACATCCGGCTAAGCGATAGCCCTGTTAAAGAGAGTGATGAGGATAAGCCAGGTATTATTCTGGATTATGCCGCTGATGGGTCAATTGTTGCTATTGAAATTCTTGATGCTTCAAAGAAACTTCCCCAGCCTTACAAGGTAGAATATGAAGTTGCCTGATTTGAATTTACAGATTGCAAGCCAGCGATAAGCTTTGGGTCATGAGTAAATCTTTCTCCCCGTTTTTAGAAAAATTCAGAAGAATAACAGCCGGTATAGGCTATATGCCGGAAATTGATGGCTTGCGGTTCGTTGCCTGTTGCTGGGTGGTAGTGTTGATGCACTTGTCCAATATCATTAACACCAATTTGTATCACGGGCAACTTATTACCGATTCATTCGTGTCGAAAATAATCCTTGAAGGTGGAAATGGGGTTCCTTTCTTTTTTATGATCAGCGGTTTCATTCTGGCACTGCCGTTTCTAAAAGAAAAACAATACAACGGCCCAAGGGTATCGCTGAGAAAATACTATTGGCGGCGCCTTGCACGGCTGGAACCACCCTACATTGCTGCCCTTCTCATTGCATTTTTTTTACTGGTAGTGGTAGTCAAAAAATATTCGGCCTCCGAGTTAACACCCAACTTTTTCGCTTCGCTATTCTACCTGCACAATACCATTTTTGATAGCCATTCAAAAGTGCTGGGAGTGGCCTGGTCGTTGGAAGTGGAAGCAGTTTTTTATATGCTGGCACCATTTCTCTCGTATATTTTTTTAGTAAAACATCATATTTTAAGGAGGCTTATTTTATTGTTGTTCATAACAATGGGTGGCATAAAACAGTACTATGATTTTTGGAACCCTGGTTCACCGTTTATCAATTTTGCCTGTTATTTCCTGCTGGGTATGTTACTGGCAGATTTGTATGCAGCGAAATGGCGGCTTATCAATAGTAGCCGTCTCTGTTGCTGGTTTGGTGTCATAACATTTACAGGATTGCATTTTGTTTTTTCTACCGATGCCGTTGAATTATTTTTTTTAAAAATACTGCTGCTGGCTATCTTTTTTTATATCGGCATCACCAATCCATGGTGGAAAAATCTGCTGAGTATCCAATGGATTTCAATTATTGGCGGCATGTGCTATTCCATTTACCTGCTGCACCTGCTGATTATGTCTGCCGTAACAAAGCTGCTCATAAAAATACCCATCGAGAACAAACTGCTGGGCTATGCAGTTTATGCAGTCATAATACTGGCAGCGGTGCTGGTTGGCTGTGCTATCTTCTACCGGTTAGTTGAACAGCCTTGTATGCGAAGGGACTGGTATAAGAAAATTTTTAAGCGAAAATTACCGGTCGTTACAGAAAATTAATTATTTATAATCGCTGATATTGATTTTGCTCCCGCAAAATTTATACTCCACCTCATCATTGCTGCTTACCACCACCAGCCGGTCTTTGCAATAATCAGCAATCAGCGAATGGTATAGTTCGATACCCGCAGCATCAAGATTCGTACAGGGTTCATCCAATAAAACAATTGTTGTGTCAGAAAAAATACATTGCGCCAGTTTCACCCGTTGCTTCATGCCCGAAGAATAAAAACGTATTTGTTTGTTGATTGCTTTCTCCAACCCAATAGCGGCAATAATTGAATTAGTAGTTACACCCGAAAGAAAAGGCTTAAACCCATGATGGAAGTCTAAAAATTCCTGTAGCGTCATCTCTTCCACTAATTCTAAATAAGGTGCACAGATAGAAACCTGCTGATAAATTTTTTCAGAAGAAATAATTGTTGCTGGTGTTCTGTCCCCCGACTCCCGGTTCCCGACTCTGAACTCTATACTTCCTTCATTTATATACATTCCCCCACTCAGCACCTGCAGCAATGTACTCTTCCCCGATCCATTCGGCCCGGTAATAGCATATGATTGTCCTGCTTCAAAAATGTAGTTAAAATGACGGAATATCCAGTCACGGTTAAATCGTTTTCCGGCATCAGATAGGGAGATCGTCATCAGTACTGCCTTTAGTGTAACGTTTGATAATACCTCTTCCGCTTTCACGGATAAAAGTTACTATTTCATCCCGTTCATCGGTGGCGGGCATATCTTCTTCAATATACTCAACAGCCTGGCTGGTGTTCATTCCTTTATTATACATTACCCTGTAAATATCAAGGATGTGATTAATGCGTTCAATACTAAAGCCACGACGTTTTAGCCCAATAGAATTTACACCTGCATAACTAAGCGGATTGCGGCCAGCTTTTATATAAGGGGGTACATCTTTACCTACCAATGAGCCGCCGCTGATAAAAGTATGGGCACCGATTTTTACGAACTGGTGTACAGCACACATGCCACCAATAATGGCCCAATCACCAATCGTTACATGCCCTGCCACCTGTGTATTATTGCTGGTAATGCAATTGTCACCCACCAGGCAGTCGTGGGCAAAATGACAATAAGCCATAATAAGACAGTTCTTGCCAATCACCGTTTTGTCACGGTCTTTGGTGCCTCGGTTCACTGTAACAAACTCACGGATGGTAGTGCCATCACCAATATATACATTAGAATATTCGCCCTGGAACTTTAAATCCTGCGGCACTGCCGCAATTACTGCACCGGGAAAAATGCGGCAGTTTTTCCCAATTCTTGCCCCTTCCATGATAGTTACATTAGAACCAATCCAGGTGCCATCACCTATTTCCACATCCTGGTGAATAACGGTAAAAGGGTCAATCTTTACGTTGGTAGCCAGCCTTGCATTGGGATGAATGTATGTATGCGGATGAATCATGTATTTAAAAATATCCGCCTGTGGCGGAACGGGCAAAGTTAACAGATACAGCTAAAACCCGAACTTTTTTTAGTTATACTTTGTTAAAAGTCAGGCTGAAACACCCCTAATCAAAGTCGCAACATCAAAATTAAAGAGGAATCATTAGATTTGCAGTAATAATGCATAATTCCCCGGACATATTGGCTTTAGCATATAAGCAAAACCTGATGCAGGATCAATTGGTATTGCTACAGGAAAGGGAACAGCAAATTCCCGGTTCTGTAAACTATACCATCAACCGCTACAGCCGCAATCCGCAATGGAATATTGAAGACACCGGTATGCTGGTCTATCACTACACCAAAAATGAACCTAAAGAAAATTACCTGGAACTACGGTTTTGTGTTAGTGGTAATGTGTACTGCCGTAAAAAAAATACGGAGTGTGACATGTGCCAGTTCAGCGCATCAAAAACCTGTATGGAAAGGGTGGATAGTGTGGATGTGGTAAGTTTTAAATTTTCACCGGCGCATCTCAGCCAGTTTGTAAAACCAAGAAAAGGTAACACCGTATTGACGGATGATATTTTGAACTTCGATCATCTTTCTTCCTTTACCAAAATTTTACCTTTGTGTGGTAAAACGAGAATGGTACTGGAAGGGGTGCTGAACCATACATATAGCGACAGTCTTGAAAACATTTACATCAATGCTCAAACCCAGATGTTGCTCTTGTACAGCCTCGACTGTATGCTGGGCGAAAAAGAAATTGATGTGGTGAATTGTAAGTTTCTGGCAAATGAACTTGACCGGGAAAAAATCATCAAAGCCAGAGAAATTTTATTGCAGCATATCGGTGAGCCTATCACCATTAAAGAACTCAGCAGAAAAGTGGCCATCAACGAATGTTATTTGAAAAAAGGATTTAAAGAATTATTCGGTACCACTATATTCGACTTTTACCAAAGCCAACGAATGGAACATGCAAAATACCTTTTGTATGAAAAAGGGTTGAGTGTTACGGATGTGTCTGCTTTGCTGGGTTATTCCTCCATATCGCATTTTTCTGCGGCCTTCAAGAAACACACCGGTTTAAAACCTTGTGAATTGTTGAAATAAAAAACCAAGTACGAAATACTAAGTTCGAAGTACGGATATATTAGTTCTATGCTATTATATACGTCTAAACATTCTTCGTACTTCGAACTTTGTACCT